>JBFLYF010000133.1:0-8398 GCA_040756795.1 Pseudomonadota bacterium | reverse complement strand
CTTGTAGAAGAGGAAGAACACGGCGGCGAGGAACGTGAGCAACGAGATGACGTTGAACACGAGCGCGTGCCGCATGAAGGGGATGACGCGGCGGATCTTGAAGAATTCCATCTGGCGCCGCCCTATTTCCAGGTCGTGTTGCCGATCGCCAGGCGCGCCACCTTGCGCCGGTGGCCGTAGGCGAGGTTGACGATGGCGCGCGACACCACCACCGAGGAGAAGATCGAGGTGAGGATGCCGAGGCAGTGCACCACGGCGAAGCCGCGCACCGGCCCCGAGCCGAAGATGAGCAGCGCCAGGCCCGCGATCAGCGTGGTGACGTTGGAGTCGAGGATCGTGCCCCAGGCGCGCTCGTAGCCCGCGGCGATCGCCGCCTGCGGCGACTGGCCGCCGCGCAGCTCCTCGCGGATGCGCTCGTTGATCAGCACGTTGGCGTCGATCGCCATGCCGAGCGTGAGCGCGATGGCGGCGATGCCGGGCAGGGTGAGGGTGGCCTGCAGCAGCGACAGCAGCGCCACCAGGAACAGCAGGTTGACGCCCAGCGCGAGCGAGGAGAACACGCCGAACAGCACGTAGTACGCGCTCATGAAGAGCACGATCGCCGCGAAGCCCCACTTGGTGGCGTTGAAGCCCTTCTCGATGTTCTCGCGGCCGAGACTGGGCCCCACGGTGCGCTCCTCGATGATCTCCATCGGCGCGGCGAGCGACCCCGCGCGGATGAGCAGCGCCAGGTCGCTGGTCTCGGTGGGCGTGAACATGCCCGTGATCTGGAAGCGGCTGCCGAACTCGCCCTGGATGGTCGCCACCGAGATCGCCTCGCCCTTGCCCTTCTCGAACAGGATGATCGCCATCAGCTTCTTCAGGTTCTCGCGCGTGGTCTGGCGCATGACGCGGCCGCCGGCCTCGTTCAGCTCCACCGCGACCGCGGGGCGCTGGTCCTGGTCGAAGGTCGCCTGCGCGCCGGTGAACTGGTCGCCGGTGACCAGCACCTGCTTCTTCACCGGCGTCATGGCGAGCGAGCCGTCGCGCCGGCGCTCGGGGAAGACGTCGACGTTGAAGGTGCTGCCGCTGCGCATCGCCTCCTCGTCGACCAGGCGCACCTCCAGCGTCGCGGTGCGGCCGAGGATCTCCTTGGCGCGCGTGGTGTCCTGCACGCCGGGCAGCTGCACCACGATGCGGTCGGCGCCCTGCTGCTGGATCACGGGCTCGGCGACTCCGAGCTGGTTGACGCGCCGGTTGAGCGTCACGATGTTCTGCTTGATCGCCATCTCCTGCTCGCGCTTCTGCGCCTCGGGCTTGAGGGTGGCGACCAGCAGCCGGTCCTGGCCGTCGCTTCGCTCGCCGAGCGCGAGGTCGCCGAGGGAGGCGGCGATCGTGTCGCGCGCCTTGTCGCGCGTCTCGGCGTCGCGGAAGCGCACGCGCAGCGTCTGGCTCTCGCGCGCGATGCCGGCGTGGCGCACGTTCTTCTCGCGCAGCAGCGTGCGCAGGTCGCCGGCGTAGCTCTCCAGGCGCTTCTGCATCGCCGCCTGCATGTCGACCTGCAGCAGGAAGTGCACGCCGCCCCGCAGGTCGAGGCCCAGGTACATCGGCAGGGCGTGGATCGCGCCGAGCCAGGTGGGCGAGGCCGAAAGGAGGTTGAGCGCCACCACGTAGGTCGGGCTCTGCGGATCGGGGTTGAGGGCTCGCTCGATGACGTCCTTCGCCTTGAGCTGCGTGTCGGCGTCCGCGAAGCGCAGCCGCGCGCCGCTCTGGTCGAGCAGCGTCCCGGTGGAGGAGATCTGCGCCGCCTTGAGCGCGGATTCGATGCGCGCGAGCAGCGCGGCGTCCACGTTCACCGTGGTGCGGCCGCTCGAGACCTGCACCGCGGGCGACTCGCCGAAGAAGTTCGGCACCGTGTAGAGGGAGGCGAGCGCGATCGCGATCGCGAGCAGCGCGTACTTCCAGGCGGGGTAGCGGTTCACTTACTGCAGGCTTTTGATGGTGCCCTTGGGCAGCAGCAGCTGCACCGCGGCCTTCTGCACCGTGATCTCGGTGTTGGGCGCGACCTCGACCGAGAGGTAGGCGTCGCTCAGCTTCGTGATCCTGCCGACCACGCCGCCCGCGGTCACGACCTCGTCGCCTTTCTGCAGCGCCTCGATCATCTGCTGCTGCTGCTTCTGGCGCTTCATCTGCGGGCGGATCATGAAGAAGTACAGCACCACGAACATCAGGATCATCATGATCAGGAAGCTCATGTCGCCGCCCGGCGCGCCTGCGGCGGGAGCCTGCGCATGAGCGGAGGAAATCAGCACGGGGAGCTCCTTGGAAAGAGGCGGAAAAGCGAGAAATTATAGCAGCTTGCGCTGCTCGAGCCGGCGCGCGGCCTCCCCGGCGAGTGTCCCGGCCTCGATCGCGCCGCGCAGCTCGCGCATCAGCCCCAGGTAGTAGTGCAGGTTGTGGATCGTGTTCAGGCGCGCGCCGAGGATCTCGTTCGCCTTCTGCAGGTGGTGCAGGTACGCCCGCGTGAAGTGGCGGCAGGCATAGCAGCCGCAGGCCTCGTCGAGCGGCCGCGCGTCGTCGCGGTACCTGGCGTTGCGGATCTTGACGTCGCCCAGCCGCGTGAAGAGCCATCCGTTGCGTGCGTTGCGCGTAGGCAGCACGCAGTCGAAGAGGTCCACCCCGGCGCATACCGCCTCGATCAGGTCCTCGGGGGTGCCCATGCCCATCAGGTAGCGCGGCCGGTCCTGCGGCATCTGCGGCATGAGCTGCGCGATGATCCGGTCGCGCTCGGCCTTCGGCTCGCCCACCGCGAGCCCGCCGATCGCGTAGCCGTCGAAGCCGATATCGGTAAGTGCTTTGAGAGAAGTTGCTCTAAGACTTTCGAACGTACTGCCCTGAACAATTCCAAAAAGCGCGTTCGAATTGCCCTCGTGGGCGCGCTTCGAGCGCTCCGCCCAGCGCAGGCTCATCTCCATGGACCTGCGCGCTTTCTTCTCGGTCGCGGGATAGGCGGTGCAGTCGTCCAGCACCATGGCCACATCCGAATTCAATGATTCTTGAATCCTCATGGATTCTTCGGGCGTGAGCAGCATTCGGTCGCCGTTGATCGGGGATGCGAAGCGCACGCCTTCCTCGGAGATTTTCCTCAGGGTGTCGAGGCTGAAGACCTGAAAGCCGCCGGAGTCGGTCAGGATCGGCCCGTTCCAGCCCATGAAGCGATGCAGCCCGCCGTGCTTCGCGATCACCTCGGTCCCGGGCCGCAGCCACAGGTGGAAGGTGTTGCCGAGCACGATCTGCGCGCCGAGCTCCTCCAGCTCCGCGGGCGACATCGCCTTCACCGTGCCGTAGGTGCCGACCGGCATGAACGCGGGCGTGTCGACGGCGCCGTGCGCGAGCTCGAGCACGCCGCGCCGTGCCGCGCCGCAGCGGTGCGTGACGCGGAACTTCAAGCGCCGCCCTCGATCAGCATCGCATCCCCATAGGAGAAGAAGCGGTAGCGCTGCTCGATCGCGTGCGCGTAGGCCTTGCGGATGTTCTCCAGGCCGGCGAAAGCGGCGACCAGCATCAGCAGGCTCGATTTCGGCAGGTGGAAGTTGGTGAGCAGGCGCCGCACGACCTTGAATTTGAAGCCCGGATGGACGAAAAGGTCGGTCTCGCCGGAGGCCTTTCCCGTGAGCGCCCAGGTTTCGAGCGCGCGCAGCGCCGTCGTGCCCACCGCGAGCACGCGCTTGCCTTTTACGGCTTGCAGCGTTTCCTCCGGGATCGCATAGCGCTCACTGTGCATACGGTGCTCTTCGATGTTCTCGGTTCTCACGGGCTGGAACGTGCCTGCGCCGACGTGCAGGGTGAGCCGAGCCATTGTTGCGCCTTTTTCGGACAGCTTTTTCAAGGTCAAATCATCGAAATGCAATCCCGCCGTGGGCGCAGCGACGGCCCCGGCTTCGCGCGCGTAGACGGTCTGGTAACGCTCTGCGTCCTCCGGGCCGGGCGGGTGCTTGATGTACGGCGGCAGTGGCACGCTGCCGCAGCGCTCGAGCACCGCGGCGACCGGCTCGGCGAAGCGCACGCGCACCAGGTCTTCTTCCCGGCCGAGCACCTCGGCGGCGACGCCATCGCCGAGCGCGAGCCGGTGGCCCGCCTTGAGCGGATGGCCCGAGTGCGCGAGCGCGAGCGCCTCGCGCTCGGACAGGATGCGCTCGACCATGATCTCGACCCGGCCGCCGCTCGCCTTCCGGCCGAGGAGCCGCGCCTTGAGGACGCGCGTGTCGTTCAGCACCAGCACGTCCTGCGGGCCGACGAGCGAGGGGAAATCGGCGAACCTCGAGTCCTGGAGGCGGCCGCTCGCGGCATCCAGGCGCAGCAGGCGGCTCGCGGCGCGCTCGCGCGCCGGGTGCTGCGCGATCAGCTCCGGAGGCAGCGCGTAGTCGAACTCCGCGAGCTTCATTGCGGCGCATTATAGAATTGCGGGCGCGCCGGAATGGCGGAATCGGTAGACGCAGCGGACTCAAAATCCGCCGCTGGCAACAGCATGAGAGTTCGAGTCTCTCTTCCGGCACCAGCGCGTCAGGGTTTGTCAGGAGGCGGCGCTTTTCGGCTGGACAGGACCTCCGGCCGGGCGTAGGCTTGCGACGCAAAAATTCCCGGGGGAAGGGAGCTTGGCGAAGGCGCAGATCCACCTGCTGCCGGCGGCGCGCAACACCGTGATGGTGGTCGACGACCAGTCCACCGGCCGCGCCATCCTCGAGCAGGTGGTGAGGAGCCTGGACGAGCGGGTGGTCGTGGAGGGCTTCGCGCGCCCCGTGGATGCCGTGGTCTGGGCGGCGCGCCACGTCGCCGACCTGGTGCTCGTCGACTACATGATGCCGGACATGGACGGCATCGAGCTGGTCGGGCGCCTGCGCGCGCTCCCCGGCTACGCGCATGTCCCCATCGTCATGGTCACCGGGCAGGACGACAAGAAGGTGCGCTACGCGGCGCTCGATGCCGGCATCACGGATTTCCTCACCAAGCCGGTGGATGCGCGCGAGTGCCTGGCGCGCTGCAGGAACCTGCTGACGCTGCGCCGCCAGCAGCTCGCGCTCGAGGACAAGCGGCGCCTGCTCGAAGGCATGGTCGACGAGGCGACGCGCGAGATCCGCGAGCGCGAGAAGGAGACGCTGCTGCGCCTGGCGCGCGCCGGCGAGTTCCGCGACGAGGAGACCGGCTACCACCTGATCCGCATGGCGCGCTACTCGCGCCTCATCGCCAACGCCATCGGCCTGGAGCGCGACGAGGCCGAGACCATCGAGCTCGCCGCGCCGCTGCACGACATCGGCAAGATCGGCATCCCGGACGGCATCCTGCTCAAGCCCGCGCGCCTGGACGAGGCCGAGTGGACCACGATGCAGCGCCACCCCGCGATCGGCCACGAGATCCTGAAGGGCAGCGCCTCCAAGTACGTGCGCATGGGCGCGCTGATCGCGCTCGGCCACCACGAGCGCTACGACGGCAAGGGCTATCCGCGGGGCCTGGACGGCGACCATATCCCGCTGTGCGCGCGCATCGTCGCCGTGGCCGACGTCTACGACGCGCTCACCTCGGTGCGGCCCTACAAGAAGGCCTGGAAATCCGCCGACGCGCTCGAGTACATCCGCGCGCAGCGCGGCAAGCACTTCGACCCGGGCCTGGCCGATGCCTTCCTCGGCGTGAGCGAGAAGGTGCTCGAGGTGCAGCGCGACCTGCAGGACCCGGCGCTCGAGAAGGTCGAGCCCAGATGAAGCTGCTGCGCGACCTGCTTGGGCGCGTGCGGGCGCGGCTGGCACAGCGCCCGGACACCGAGCACGAGCAGGCGATCGTGCGGCTGGTGGTGGCGGCGGCGATCGGCGCCTACCTGCTGCCGAAAGGCTTGAACTTCTTCGATTGGGGCGCCCTCGAGTTTCACTACGCCGTCTTCAGCTGCTACTTCGTGTTTTCGGCGGTGCTGCTCGCCTGGATCTTCGCCTCGAATGCGGTGTCGCCTCTGCGCCGCTGCCTCGCGCTCACGGCGGACGTGGCCACCACCAGCATCGCCATGTGGTACTACGGCGGGCAGGCGCTCGCCCTGTTCCTGGTCTACGTCTGGGTCACGCTGGCGAACGGCTTCCGCTTCGGCCCGGCCTACCTGCTCGCTTCGCTCGGGGTGAGCCTCGCGGGCTTCGCCGCGGTGCTCGCCACCACGGCATTCTGGAAGCAGCACCTTTTCGCGGGCGGCGGCATGGCGCTCGGTCACATCGCGCTCAGCCTGTACGTGCTGACGCTGGTGCGCCGCATGTTCGAGGCGGTCGCGCGCGCCGAGGCGGCGAACCAGGCGAAGCGCCGCTTCATCTCGGTGGTGAGCCACGAGCTGAGAACCCCGCTCAACGCCATCATCGGCATGGCCGACCTGCTGCGCGACACGCCGCTGCAGCGCGAGCAGGCCGACATGCTGCAGACGCTGCGCAGCTCCTCGCGCGTCATGCTCGGCCTGGTGGAGGAAGTGCTCGACTTCTCCAAGATCGAGGCCGGCAAGCTCGCGCTGGAGAAGACCGAGTTCGACCTGCATGCGCTCGTCAACAGCACCTGCCGGATCCTGTCGTCGCAGGCGGCGGCCAAGGGAGTCGAGTTCGTCGTCTCGATCATGCCCGAGGTGCCGCCCGCGGTGCGCGGCGACGCCCACCACCTGCGCCAGGTGCTGATCAACCTCGCAGGCAACGCGGTCAAGTTCACCGAGCACGGCAGCGTCACCGTGCATGTGAGCTGCCAGGCCGAGAGCGAGAGCCGCGTGCGCCTGAAATTCTCGGTGCGCGACACCGGGATCGGCATTTCGCCCGAGGCGCAGGCGCGCATTTTCGAGAGCTTCACCCAGGGCGACCAGTCCACCAAGCGGCGCTTCGGCGGCACCGGCCTCGGCACCACGATCGCCAAGCAGCTGGTCGAGCTGATGGGGGGCCGCATTGGGGTGGAGAGCGCCGAGGGCTTGGGCAGCACTTTCTGGTTCGAGGTCGAGCTGGACAAGCACGCCGAGCCGGCCGGCGCGGGCGCCGGCGAGCTCGCGGGCGCGCGGGTGCTGCTGGTCGGCCTGCCGACCGCGCAGCGCGAGGCGCTCGAGCAGGCGCTCGCCGGCTGGGGCGCGACCCCGGTCGCGGTCGCCGACGTCGACGAGGGCGTGACGCGGCTCGTGTCCGAGATCAGCCTCGCGCGGCCCTATCACAGCGCGCTGCTGTACGCGGGAGAGAAGGACCTGGAGATGGCGCAGCGCTTCCGGCGCGCGGCGCCGGACCCGGCGCCGCCGATCGTGCTCGCGGTGCAGCGCACGGCCGAGGTGCCGCGCTTTGCCGCGCTTTCGGCCGGCTTCGGCGCGGTGCTCGAGCTGCCTTTCGACAAGCGGCAGCTGTTCAACGTGCTGCACTCGGTGACCGCCGTGGAAGAGGCGCGCGAAGGCGTGGTGCGGCTGCAGGACTACGCCAGGCGCGGGGCGGCGGCGCGCAGCCTCAAGGTGCTGGTGGCGGACGACAACCCGACCAACCGCGAGGTGCTCGGCAGGATCCTCGAGCGCGCCGGGCATGGCGCGACCCTGGTCGCGGACGGCGAGCGCGCGCTGGACGCGATCGAGGCCTCGCACTACGACGCGGCGCTGATCGACCGCAACATGCCGCGCCTCTCCGGCATCGAGACCGTGCAGGCGATCCGGCTCACCACGGGGGCGCGCGAGCGCATGCCGGTGATCGTGCTCTCGGCCGACGTGACGCCGGAGGCGAAGCGCGAATGCCTCGAAGCGGGCGCGGACGCGTTCCTGCCCAAGCCGATCGAAGCCGCGCGACTGCTGGAAGAGCTGCAGGCGCTGTGCGGCGGCAGGCCGCTCGCGGCGGCCAGGCCCGCCCTGGCGGAGACGGCGCGCGCTTCGCGCGCGGTCGAGTCCGGGCCCGCGCCGATCGTCAACGCCGACACCCTTGCCGACCTCGAGGAGCTCGGCTCTTCGCCCGCGTTCATGGACAAGCTGATCGGCGTGTTCGTGGCCGACAACGTCACGCTGCTGGGCAAGATCGAGGCGGCGCTCGGCGCGCGCAACGTCGCCGAGTTCCGCAGCCACCTGCACGCCATGAAGGGCTCGGCGGCGAGCATGGGCGCCGAGCGCCTCACCGTCTACTGCAAGGAAGCCGGCAGGCTTTCCGACGCCGAGATCAAGCTGCAGGTGCCGACGCTGCTGAAGAATCTGCGCGAGGAGCTGGCCATCACCCGCGAGTCGCTGGAGCGCTACCTGCGCGAGCGCAGGACTTCCGCGGGCTAGCCGCGGCGCGACACGAGCATCGCCCCCGCGGCGATCAGGACGAAGCCGCCGAGCGCGGTGGCCGAAAGGCTTTCCCCGAGCGCGACCACGCCGCCGAGGGCCGCCATCGCGGGGATGAAGAAGGCGAGCAGCGAG
>JBFLYF010000132.1:0-8479 GCA_040756795.1 Pseudomonadota bacterium | reverse complement strand
GGCAGGACCGAAGGAAAGACGCGGTTGACCCAGTCGACGATGGCGCCCTGCGAGCGGAAGTTGGTCGAGAGCGTGAGCTGAACGAGCTTCACGCTGGGCAGGCCCTCGTCGCAGGCGCGCAGGAACAGGCCCACCTGCGCGTCGCGGAAGCGGTAGATGGACTGCATCGGGTCGCCCACGACGAACACCGAGCGCCCGTCATCCGCCTGCCAGCCGGCGGTGAGGCGCTGGAGCAGCTCCCATTGCGAGTTGGAGGTGTCCTGGAACTCGTCCACCAGCAGGTGCTTCACCGCCGCATCGAGCGACAGCGCGAGGTCGGTGGGCGCGTCCTCGGAACCGAGCGCGGCGAGCGCTCCGTGCGCGACTTGCGTGAAGTCGACCAAAGATCTCTCGGAAAAGACAATCCACAGCTGTGCGACCGCGGGGTTGAGCAGCGCGAGGATCGCCTCGAGCGCCTCCCATTGCGCGGCCGAGTAACGTTCGGGGGGCAGGATGAGCAGCGTGCCGAGCATTTCTTCGAGGCCGGGAATTGATTTGAAGGATTCCGGGGCTTTGGCCTTCCACTTCTTGTCTTTTTTCAAAAGATCGAAAGCCAAGGCAGGCGAGGCATCCGGATGCAACTCGCGGGCTTTCTTCAGCAGGCGGCCTCTTTCGAAACGCAAACCGAGCTCCAGTTCCTTGCGCGTGGGGGCAACCCCGGTTGCCCGCAGCCACTGGTCGCGCCGCGCCAGCATGTCGGCGAGGAGCTGGGTGGCGGTCGGGACGTTGTTGTCGAGATGGGCAAGAAGCCTTGCCACCGGGGCTTTTACGTCCGCAAGCGTGCGCGCCGCGGCTTCCTGGTAGAGCAGCGTCGCATCCTCGGTGACCTCGGGCTGCGCGCCGAACCTGGCGAGCACCGGCATCCGCCCGGTGAGCGAGGCGCACAGCGCGTCGATGGTCTGGATGCGCAGCCGCGGCGCGATCTCGGCCGGCAGCTTCTCCATCACCCGAGCGCGCATTTCCGCCGCCGCCTTCTTGGTGAAGGTGATGGCAACTATTTCTTCAGGTTTTATTCCAGTACTTAATAGTTGCAAAAACCGACCTACAAGCAGCGACGTCTTGCCCGAGCCCGCCGGCGCCCGCACGATGAAGGAGCGCGAGAGATCGAGCGCGGCGTCGCGCTCCCGCTGGTCGGCGATGGCGTCCCGCGTCATTCCTGCTCCCCGCCCTCTTCTTCCAGCACGTTGATGCGCTCGTAGACGCGGCAGAGCGGCTGCAGCTTGCAGTAGCGGCAGGTGTGGATGAGTTTTTTCGGATCGACGCGCGCCTCGCCCGCGGCGAAGCCCGCGCCCAGGGCCTCCAGCACCTTGCGCCAGCCCGCGATCATTCCCGGCCAGTTCTTGATTTCCTTTGCTCCCGGGATGTCCTCGCCCGAGCGCGCGCAGCCGACAAAGCGCATCTCGCCCGTCCTCAGCTGGGCGAACGCGACCGCGGCGACCTCCCCGGGCGCGGATAGCGCATAGAGCGGCAGCTGGGGATCTTCGGGCCGCTCGCCCTGCCAGTGGGCGACTTTCGGCCGGCTGGTCTTGTAGTCGATCACCGCGTGGCCGCCGGAGGCGAGTTGGTCCATCCGGTCGATCCTGCCGTCGAGTTCCAGTCCGGCGACCTTGAGGGGAATCTTGTGCTCAAGAACAAAAACCTTGAAAGCCGAGCGTTCCTTCTCCACTTCAAGCCATTCGCGCGCGAGCTTTGCCAGGCGCCTTTTCTCAAGGCTCGCGAGCGGCTCATCCAGCTTCATCTCCCGCACCGCCGCCGCCGCGGCGCGCTCGATCGCCGGGCCGCAGTCGCCCCGCAGGCCTTCGCTGCCCTTCAACTCCGTCCACAGCGCCTTCATCAGCTCGTGCAGCAGCGAGCCTCGCGCCATCGCGTCCAGTCCCTCGACCGGCTCCTCGAGCGGCCTGGCGCCGAGGCGGTGCGTGGCGAAGGCGCGGAAGGGGCACGCCGACTGGTCGAGGAGGATTTTCGTCCCGCCCTTCGGTGTTTTGGTGGCAAGCGCCGGGGCCCGGCCGTCGGGAATTTTCTGGATTCGTCTTTTTTCGAAGATGATTTCCTTGAAGTTCTTATGACGAGGAAAACGAATTTCGGAAGCAGGTAAAGCAACTATTAGCGGTGAAGGAATGAGCGACCGGTCACCATCCCTCTCCGGGTACGAGACCACCACCTCGGGCGCGGCGCCGAGCCAGCCCGCGGTGATCGCCCGCGCCTTCGCCAGCGCCGCTTCGGGCGAGGCCTCCGGAATGCCGGCTTTTCTCTGCAGCGCCGGCGGGATGAACGGATTGGGTGGCACGTGCAGCGGCCAGGCCTCGTCGGTAAGCCCGCTCACCCAGAGCGCGTCGAATTCCTGCCCCGCCGACTCGAGCGCGCCCAGCACCTGGATCGGGGTATCGGGGCTTTCGGGCTGGAAAAGTGTTTCCCGGCAGAGATAGGACAGCTTCTCGACCGCCTTGCGAAAGGAAATTGTCTCCAGCAGACCCTCGAGGCGGGCAAACTCCGCGAGCACCTTCTCAAATCGCATTCGAGCCTGATACTCGTCCGAATCCAGGCTGCGGCCCGGGAAACCCGCCGCTTCGAGCAACTGCGTGAAGCACCGGCCCCACCGCTGCGGGGAAGCAGACTCCGGGCGCGGCACGGCGTAGAGCGCCTCCAGCCGCCGGCGCAGGAGCGGGCAGCCGTGCACGAGGCCGACCAGCTTGCCGAGCGACAGGCGCGCAGGCGATTTCTTTCGCAGCGCGGCGTCCAGCAGCGCGCGCGCCGACAGCTCTTCGTCCGCGCCGGCGAGGAACGGCGAGCGGATGAGGCGACTCGCCGCTTCAAATTGAATTTCTCCGAGGGAAAGCTCAAGCAAAGACAAAGCGAAGGCAACAATCGGAAATTCGGCGAGCGGCGCGCCGAGCGAGACATTGAAGGGAAGCGCCCCCCTTTCGTTCCCCGGCTGGTTGAAGCCGGGACGCAGCACGCGCGAGAAGACGCGCACGACTTCCTTCCTGCGCGACTTGAGCTCCGGCACGACAACGCCGATCCGGCGGGTTCCCGCCTCCAGCTTCGTCCGCGCCCATTGCGCGGCCGCTTCGAGCTCCTCGCGAGGGGAAGGGAATGAAGTTTTTCCGGCTACGGATCTTCTCGCCTCCGGACGGCAGGAAACAACCTCAAAGCCCTCCAGGAACTCTCTTGCCTGCGGGGGCAGCACGTCGAAGGCGTAGGCGACGAGGAGCCGCGGTTTCCTGATTTTCAGTTTCAGAAGAAGATCAGGAAGAACCGCGGAATCGACACAATCCTCCCTGCGGCACCGCCGCTCGTACTCGCGCGACCAGCGGACGAAGGCCTTCGCGTCCTCGTTACCGGGAAAGCTGCCGAGCGCGCCGGCAATGCGCCACTCGTGCGCCAGATTCCATGCCTTGCGGCAATCGGCAGCGGCTTGCGGCACGGCAAGCAGGCCGCTGTCGGCGAGGATCCCTTCCCAAAGCGCGTGCTCCTGTTCCGGGGTGAGCAGCCGCGGCAATTGCGTGACATCGCCGGAATAGACCGCCTCCTCGTAGAGCGTATTGAGGAATACGGCGAAGTGGAGGATCTGCGCGTCCTCCCATACCGGGACATTCCTATCCGATTGATAAGAATCGAACTCGGACTTCAGTACCTGCGCAAGCCGCAGGTTGGGCGTGACGACGGTGATCCCGGCCGCGCGCCCCCCGGCAAGGCGCTCGAAGAGTTCCGCTTTCGAAATCGGCGCGTCGGGCATGAGGCATGATAATGCGCCCATGCGCGTCATTCCCGGCGACACCATGCCCGCGATCGACGCCCGCCTGGTGAGCGGCGGGCGCTGGGCGCTCGCGCGCGAGAAGGCCGACAAGCTCGCGCTGCTCGCCTTTTACCGCGGCGTGTTCTGCCCCGTGTGTCGCGTCTGGCTCGGCGACCTGGACCGCCTCGCGCCCGAGTTCGAGAAGCGCGGCGTGACGCTGATCGCGCTCTCCTGCGACAACAGGGACCGCGCCGAGAAGGCGGTCGCGGAATGGGGCCTGAAGAACCTGCGCGTCGGCTACAAGCTCGATCCCGAGGATGCGCGCCGCGCGGGCCTGTACATCTCCGAGGGCCGCGGCGTCAATCCGGCCACCGGGCAGAAGGAGCCGATGCTGTTCTGCGAGCCGGGGATCCTGCTGGTGCGCCCCGAGGGCGAGCTCTACGCGGCGTGGATCCAGTCCACGCCCTACGCGCGCGTGCACCTCGCCGAGGTGCTCGCGGCGGTGGACAACTTCCTGGCGAAGGATCTTCCCGAGCCCAGGGGATCGGCCTAGGGGCCGAGGGCCCGGCGCAGGCTCAGAGCCGGGGCACCGCGACCCGGAACTGCTCGCGCACCACGTCCTTGCCCTCGAGCAGCTCTTCGGCCTGCGCGCGCTCCGCGTCGAACACCACCTGCGCCTGGCGCTTCAGGTTGTCGCGCGCTTCCTCGAGCGTCAGGCCATGCGAGTTGACGCCCGGCAGCTCTTCCACGAACCCGGTATAGCCGTGCTTGTTCTTCAGATACACGGCGGTGAAGGACACCACGGGTTGCTCCATCGTCGCTCTCCGGTTCTTCATCCGAGGGCAGGTTAGAGCAGCGGCGTTACGCTGTTGTTACCGGCGTTTCGCTATTTCTTCGCCGGCACGACGCGCAGCCGCGACACGAGCGATTTGACGCCCTTGAGCGCGCGGATTTTCTGCGCCGCGAGGCTTGCCTCCTGTCGCGACTGGGCTACACCCATCAGCACGACGTGACCGCCGGTCGCGCACCAGCGCATGTTCACCGACGAGATTCCCTTCGCGGCCGTGAGGCTTGCGTTGATCTCGCCCTCGAGCGCGCTGTCGCGTACCAGGCTGCCCACGTTGCCTACGAGCAACTCGTTCGCCAGCGAGCGGATGCGCTTGTCGCGCCGCACCACTTCCTCCACGCGTTTCTTGACTTCGGCTGATTTCACCGCGCCGGCGAGCACCACGTGCTGCGCGAACACCATCACCGTGACGCCGGCCCATTCCGAGCGCTTGTCGTCGAGCAGGCGCTTGGAGGCGCCGGCGGCGATCTCGGTGTCGGCCGTGACCTCGGCCTTGGTGCGGACATCGAGCGAGGTCGAGATGGCGCGCCCGACCACGCTGAAGGGGTTTAACTGGGCGAAAACCGGGAAAGCGACCCCGGCGATCAACGCTCCAATAAGTGCTTTTTGTCTTTGACCTTTGCCCATTGGTCGGCGTCGGCGGGCGCGGGCTTGCGCTCGATGATCGGCTTCCACTGCGCGGCGAGCTCCTTGTTGCGCGGGATCCACTCGCGCTGGGCGTCGGGCACGTCGTCCTCGGCGAAGATCGCCTCGACCGGGCACTCCGGCACGCACAGGGTGCAGTCGATGCACTCGTCGGGGTCGATCACCAGCATGTTCGGCCCTTCGCGGAAGCAGTCCACCGGACAGACATCCACGCAGTCGGTGTACTTGCATTTGATGCAGCTCTCGGTGACGACGTAGGCCATGCGGCTTATAAGGTTATGCGAATCAATAGTTTAGCACGCACACCCGGGAAGCCCCATAATAGAGGCTCCGGCAACACCCCCCGACGAGGACCCCCGCGACGATGAGCAGTTCAGGCATTCAGCATATTACCGACGACAGCTTCGATCCCGAGGTCCTGCAATCCGAGGTCCCGGTGCTGGTGGACTACTGGGCCGAGTGGTGCGGCCCCTGCAAGTCGATCGCCCCGATCCTGGAGGACGTGGCGAAGGAGTACGGCGGCCGCCTCAAGGTGGCCAAGATCAACGTCGACGAGAACCAGAGCGTGCCGGCCAAGTTCGGCATCCGCGGCATCCCGACCCTGATGCTGTTCAAGAACGGCAACGTCGAGGCGACCCGCGTCGGCGCGCTCACCAAGTCCCAACTGACCGCGTTTCTTGACAGCAATATCTAAACGCCCTAACCTTTGAGCCGTAACCGCGCCGGATTGGACGACGGCGCGGGCGCAACCCCCGGCGCCGGTTCCGGCGCATCTTCCAGATTGCCGCTGCACCCGCGTCGGGCATCGCATGATTTCTCATCCGCTTCTCATTTAAGCCGCACATGCAACTCTCAGAACTGAAAACCCTCCACGTCTCCGAGCTGCTCGAGCGCGCGACGCAGAACGGCGTCGACGGCGCCAACCGCATGAGGAAGCAGGACCTCATCTTCGCCATGCTGAAGAACCAGGCGAAGAAGGGCGAGTCGATCTTCGGCGACGGCACGCTCGAAGTGCTGCCCGACGGCTTCGGGTTCCTGCGCTCGCCCGACACCTCGTACCTGGCGAGCACCGACGACATCTACGTCTCGCCCTCGCAGATCCGGCGCTTCAACCTGCACACCGGCGACACGATCGAGGGCGAGATCCGCACGCCCAAGGACGGCGAGCGCTACTTCGCCCTCGTCAAGGTCGACAAGGTCAACGGAGAAGCGCCCGAGGCCGCCAAGCACAAGATCCTGTTCGAGAACCTCACCCCGCTCCACCCGGACAAGATGTTCAAGCTGGAGCGGGAGATCAAGGCCGAGGAGAACATCACCGGCCGGATCATCGACATCATCGCGCCGATCGGCAAGGGACAGAGGGGCCTCATCGTCTCGCCGCCGAAGGCGGGCAAGACCGTGATGCTGCAGCACATCGCGCACGCGATCATCGCCAATCACCCGGACGTCGCGCTGATCGTGCTGCTGATCGATGAACGGCCCGAGGAAGTGACCGAGATGTCGCGCTCGGTGAGAGGCGAAGTGGTCGCCTCTACGTTCGATGAGCCCGCCTCGCGGCACGTGCAGGTCGCCGAGATGGTGATCGAGAAGGCGAAGCGCCTGGTCGAGCACAAGAAGGACGTGGTGATCCTGCTCGACTCGATCACGCGCCTCGCGCGCGCCTACAACACGGTGCAGCCGGCCTCCGGCAAGGTGCTCACCGGCGGCGTGGACGCCAATGCGCTGCAGAAACCGAAGCGCTTCTTCGGCGCGGCGAGGAACGTCGAGGAAGGCGGCAGCCTCACCATCATCGCCACCGCGCTGATCGACACCGGCAGCCGCATGGACGACGTGATCTACGAGGAGTTCAAGGGCACCGGCAACCTCGAGATCCACCTCGACCGGCGCATGCACGAGAAGCGCATCTTCCCCGCGATCAACGTCAACCGCTCGGGCACGCGCCGCGAGGAGCTGCTGATCGACAAGGCGCTCTTGCAGAAGATCTGGGTGCTGCGCAAGCTCCTCTACCCCATGGACGAGCTGGAAGCGGCCGAATTCCTGATCGACAAGGTCCGCGCCACCAAGACCAACGGCGAGTTCTTCGACTCGATGCGCCGGGGCTAGGAATTCGGGGACGGAGCCCGATCTCCCGGGCGCCGGCCCCTGTTCTCGAATGAGATCGGGCTCCGTCCCCGAATTTCATGAGAAGGGGTTGATTTTTATGTATAATCGCGCCCTTTCCTGCGGCAGACGACCATGAAACCCGGAATCCACCCCGACTACCAGCCGGTGATCTTCCTCGACACCGCCTCGAACCACTCCTTCCTCACGCGCGCGGCGATCGACACCAAGGGCCGCGAGAAGATGAAGTGGACCGACGGCAGAGAGTACCCGGTGATCAAGGTCGAGGTGTCGTCGGAGTCGCACTCGTTCTACACCGGCAAGCACAAGATCATGGACACCGCGGGCCGGGTCGAGAAGTTCAAGCGCCGCTACATCCGCAAGAAGTCCGCCTGAGGCGCGGGGCATGCTGCCCCGCCTTGCGCTACCGCCGTCCCGCACAGCGCTCGCCCTGATCGCCCTGGCGTTCGTCGTCCCGGGGCTGGTGGGGCACGACCCGTGGCGCGCCTTCGATGTGCTCGCCATCGAGGTCGCGCACCAGATGCACTTGAGCGGCGACTGGCTGGTGCCGCGCGTCGCGGGCGAGCCCTGGCTCGAGGACCCGCCGTTCTTCCACTGGTTCGCGCTCGGCTTCGCGAAACTCCTCGGCGGGGTGCTCGGTTTTCACAATGCGGCGCGCCTGGCGAGCGGGCTCGCGGTCCTGGCGGGAATCGTTTTTCTTTTTCTGGCGGGCAAAGCCGTTGCCGGGGAAGAAGACAGGACCACCGCGGCAAGCGCGGCGCTGCTGCTGGTCGGCTCGGTAGGGCTGATCGTTCACGCGCACGAGGCGGTGCCGGACCTGGCGACCCTGGCGAGCACCTGTGCCGCGCTGATGTTCCTGTTTCTATGGAACGAAAAGCCCGTGAGACGAGGGATTGCGTTCGGCGTCTCTCTCGGCCTTGCGTTTCTCTCCACCGGCCCGGTGATGCCTGCAGTTCTCGCCACCGCCGCGGTACTGGCGCACGCGGTCTGCGACGAGTGGCGCAACGCGCGCGCGCCGCGCTTTCTGGGCGCCGCGGCCGTCGGGGGGGGGGGGGGGGGGGGGGCCCGGGCCGGGCCGCCGCGCCCCCCCC
>JBFLYF010000131.1:0-8511 GCA_040756795.1 Pseudomonadota bacterium | reverse complement strand
GCGTCGATCTCGACGCGGGCGCCGGCTTCACCGTGCTCTCCGGCGAGACCGGCGCCGGCAAGTCGATCCTGGTGGACGCGATCGAGCTGCTGGTCGGGGGGCGTGGGGACGCGGCGGTGGTGCGCGACGGGGCGGAGCGCGCCGAGCTTTCGGGCGAGTTCGATTTCGATTCTGGAAGTCCCCTGGATCGATTCCTTCAGGATTCTGACCTGCAAGGCGACCAAGACTCCGTCATCCTTCGCAGGACGATCGATCGCTCCGGACGGTCGCGGTGCTTCATCAACGGGCACGCGGCGACGCTCGCGCAGCTCAAGGCCGCGGGCGAGATGCTGCTCGACATCCATGGCCAGCACGAGCACCAGTCGCTGCTGCGGCCCGCGGCGCAGCGCGACTTGCTCGATGCGCATGCAGGGAGTGGATTCCTGGTCAAGCAAACTTCCGAAGCGTACCGCGCATGGAAGCGGCTCGAGGCGCTCGCCGCCGAGGCCGAGCAGCAGTTCGCGCGCCGCGAGGCCGAGCGCGCCGAGCTCGGCGACGGGCTCGCCGAGCTGCGCAAGCTCGCCTTGAGGGAAGGCGAATGGGACGCGCTCGCCGGGGAGCAGCGGCGCCTCGCGCACGGCTCGAGCCTGCTCGCCGGGGCGCAGTCCTCGCTCGAGGCGCTGCAGGAAGCCGACGGCGCTTGCCTGCCGCAGCTCGCGGCGGTGGCGAGCCGGCTGCGCGCGCTCTCGCAGCACGACGCGCGGCTCGCCGCGGTGGTCGAGCTGCTCGAGTCGGCCGGGGCGCAGGCGGGCGAGGCGGCGCGCGAGCTGCGCGACTACGCCTCGCGTATCGAGCTCGATCCGCACGCGCTGCGCGAAGTCGAGAGCCGGATCGAGGCCGCGCACGCCCTGGCGCGCAAGCACCGCGTCCGCCCGGCCGAGCTGCCGGCGCTTGCCGAGGAGCTGGCGCGGCGGCTGCGCGAGATCGAGCTCGCGGCGAGCCCCGAGGCGCTCAAGCGCGAGACCGCCGCGGCGCGTGACGGCTACGCCGCGGCGGCGAAGCAGCTCTCGGCCAGGCGCAAGAGCGCGGCCGCGGCGCTCGGCCGCGAGGTGACCCGGGCGATGCAGGGCTTGGCGATGAGCGGGGGGCGCTTTTCCGTTTCCCTCAGGGAATTGGGCCAACCAGGAAGCGCGGGCGCGGAAGACGTCGAATTCGAGGTCGCCGCCCACCCGAGCCTGCCGCTCAAGCCGCTCGCCAGGGTGGCCTCGGGCGGCGAGCTCTCGCGCATCAGCCTTGCCATCCATCTGGTCGCGGCGCGCGAGTCCCCGGTCGCGACGCTGGTGTTCGACGAGATCGACGCCGGCATCGGCGGCGCGGTCGCCGAGACGGTCGGGCGCTCGCTGAGGAAGCTCGGGCGCGAGCGGCAGGTGCTGTGCGTCACGCACCTGCCGCAGGTCGCCGCGCAGGGCGACGCGCAATGGGCGGTCGCGCGCAGCGGGCTCAAGGTGAGGGCGACGAAGCTCGACCGCGAATCGAGAATTGCCGAGCTCGCGCGGATGCTGGGCGGCGCCGAAGCCACCGCGCGCCGGCACGCTTCAGAGCTGCTGGACTCCGGCTAGATGCCCTTGCGGTACGGGCAGTCCGGCTTGGTGCAGTCGGCGTACATGGCGAGCGAATGGCCGCGCAGCTCGAAGCCGCGGCCGCGCGCCACCTCGGTCTGGCGCTTCTCGATCTCGGCGTCGTAGAACTCCTCGACGCGGCCGCACTGCAGGCACACCAGGTGGTCGTGGTGGCCGCCCTGGTTGAGCTCGAAGACCGCCTTGCCGGTCTCGAAGTGCTGCCGCGCGAGCAGCCCGGCCTGCTCGAACTGCGTCAGGACCCGGTAGACGGTGGCGAGGCCCACGTCCAGGCCCTCGGCGAGGAGCGCCTTGTACACGTCCTCGGCCGAGAGATGGCGCACCTTGCTCGACTCGAAGAGCTCCAGGATCCGGCGCCGCGGCAGCGTCGCCTTCAGGCCGATTTCCTTGAGGCTTTGGGCGGTACCCATCCGCTATCATTATAGGCTTATGTACGCTCGTTTCCTGCTCGTCGCCGCGCTCGTGCTGCTTGCCGGCTGCAAGTCGATCGAGACGCCGAAAGTGCCCGGCGTCACGCCGTACCGCATGGTCATCCAGCAGGGCAACTTCGTCTCCGACGAGATGATCGCCCAGCTCAAGCCCGGCATGACGCGCGAGCAGGTGCGCTTCGTGCTCGGCACGCCGCTGGTCACCGACATCTTTCACGCCGACCGCTGGGACTACGTCTTCTATCGCGAGCTGCCGAACGGCAGGAAGGAGCAGCGCAACCTGACGGTGGTGTTCGAGGACGGCAAGCTCGCGCGCGTCATCGGCGACCTGCTGCCGGATCCGAACGCGCCGAAGCCCGCTGCCGCGAAGCCGGCCGCCGAGCCGAAGGTTCCCACCGCCGCCACCAAGCCCGCGGCGGAGCCCGCGAAACCGGCGCCACAGCCTGCCGACCGTAGCTGGGAGCCGACGCCGCAGAACTGGAGCTCCGGGGGCGACAACGCCGCGGCCAAGCCCGAGCCCGAGCCCAAGCAGGAAGCGGCGAGGCCCGAAGAGCCGAAGAAGGAGGAGCGCGGCTTCTTCGGCAGGCTGCTCGATCGCATCACCCCGGCTCCCGCCGCGGAGGCCAAGCCGGCCTCCGAGCCCGCCGCGGAAACGAAGCCGCAGGCCGAGGCGCCGAAGCCGGAGCCGAAGCCCGAGGAAAAGGCGGCCGAGGAGCAGAAGCCCGAGGAGCCGAAGAAGGAGCGCGGCTTCTTCGGCCGCATGCTGGAGAAAATCGGCCTATGAGCGACGCGCTCAGGCTCGTCGTCGCCGGCGCGAACGGCAAGATGGGGCGCGCGGTGATCGAAGCCGTGCAGGCCGACAAGGCGCTCGCGCTCGCCGCGTCGTTCGACATCGGCGAGGACGCCGCCGGGGCGATCGCCGCGGGCGACGTGCTCATCGACTTCACGCGGCCGGAAGGCACGCTCGAGCACCTCGCGCAATGCCGGAAGCTCGGCAAGGCGATGGTGATCGGCACGACCGGCTTTTCGGATTCGCAGAGAAGATCCGTCGCCGACGCCGCCCGGCGACTCCCGATCGTGCTCTCGCCGAATTTCGCGGTGGGGGTGAACGTGGTCTTCAAGCTCGCCGAGACCGCCGCCCGGATCCTCGGCGACGGCTACGACGTCGAGATCGTCGAGGCGCATCACCGCCACAAGGTCGACGCGCCCTCGGGTACGGCCTTCAAGCTCGGGGAGATCGTCGCCTCGGCGCTGAAGAGAGACCTGAAGAAGGAAGCCAGGCACGGCCGCGAAGGCGACACCGGCGCGAGGCCGCCCCGGCAGATCGGCTTTCACGCCATCCGCGGCGGCGACATCGTGGGCGAGCACACGGTGATCTTCGCCGGCACGGGCGAGCGGGTGGAGGTGGCGGTGCGCTCGCAGAGCCGGGCCACCTACGCGGCCGGGGCGTTGCGCGCCGCGAAGTGGCTGCGAGGCCGACCCGCGGGGCTCTACGACATGGGGGACGTGCTTGGCCTGAAGTAGCAATCCGCGTATAATCACCTCTTCAAGCCGAGCGGGAAGGGCCGCAAAAGCCCCTCCCGCTTTTCACGTCTACTCCTGGAGTCTCGCCGTGGCCGCGCTCGAACCTGCCGTCCTCGTCCTCGCCGACGGGACGGTGTTCCGGGGGCGCTCGATCGGCGCGCCCGGCCTCGCCGCGGGCGAGGTGGTGTTCAACACCGCGATGACCGGCTACCAGGAGATCCTCACCGATCCCTCGTATTGCCGCCAGATCGTCACGCTGACCTGCCCGCACATCGGCAACACCGGGGTGAACGCCGAGGACGAGGAGGCCGCGCGCGTGCACGCCGCGGGCCTCGTGGTGCGCGACCTGCCCGTGCTGCATTCGAATTGGCGCTCCGAGCAGGCTCTGGATTCCTATCTGAAGAAAAATCAAATCATCGGTGTCGCGGACATCGATACCCGCAGGCTCACCCGCCTGCTGCGCGAGAAGGGCGCGCAGAACGGCTGCGTCATGGCGGGCGCAGTGGACATCGACGCCGCCTTGTCGAAAGCCAGAGCGTTTCCGGGCCTCGCCGGCATGGACCTCGCCAAGGTGGTCACCACCGACAAGCCCTACGAGTGGACTTCCGGCACCTGGCAGCTCGGCAAAGGCTTCGAGGAGAGAAAAGAGGCCGGTTTCCACGTCGTCGCCTACGACTACGGCATCAAGCGCAACATCCTGCGCATGCTCGCGGCAAGGGGCGCGCGCGTCACCGTCGTGCCCGCTTCGTTCTCTGCAAAAGCGGTCCTGAAGATGAAGCCGGACGGCGTATTCCTGTCCAACGGCCCGGGCGACCCGGAGCCCTGCGACTACGCGATCGAGGCGATCGGCGAGATCCTCGAGGCGACGCGCATTCCCGTGTTCGGCATCTGCCTCGGGCACCAGCTGATGGGCCTCGCCTCGGGCGCAAAGACGCTGAAGATGAAGTTCGGCCACCACGGCGCCAACCATCCGGTCAAGGACCTCGACACCGGGCAGGTGGTGATCACCAGCCAGAACCACGGCTTTGCCGTAGACCCGACCAGCATTGGTTCCAACTTGAGAAAAACCCATCTCTCTCTGTTCGACGGCTCCGTCCAGGGCCTGGCGCGCACCGACCGGCCGGCATTCTGCTTTCAAGGGCACCCGGAGGCCAGCCCGGGGCCGCACGACATCGGGTATCTCTTTGACCGGTTTGCGGCGATGGTGGAAGAGAAGAAAAAGAACTAGAAAAATGCCGAGAAGAACCGACATTCAAAGCATCCTCATCATCGGAGCCGGACCGATCGTGATCGGCCAGGCCTGCGAGTTCGATTATTCCGGCGCGCAGGCCTGCAAGGCGCTGAAGAACGAGGGCTACCGCGTGGTGCTGGTGAACTCCAACCCGGCCACGATCATGACCGACCCGGAGATGGCGGATGCCACCTACGTCGAGCCGATCACCTGGCAGACCGTGGCGCGCATCATCGAGAAGGAGCGGCCCGATGCGCTGCTGCCGACGATGGGCGGCCAGACGGGGCTGAACTGCGCGCTGGACCTCGCGCGCGAAGGGGTGCTGGAAAAGTTCGGCGTCGAGATGATCGGCGCCTCGCGCGAGGCGATCGACAAGGCCGAGGACCGCGAGAAGTTCAAGCTGGCGATGCAGAGGATCGGCCTCGCATGCCCGCGCTCGGCGCTCGCGCACTCGATGGAGGAGGCGCTGCAGGTGCAGGCGGGGATCGGCTTCCCGGTGGTGGTGCGGCCCTCGTTCACGCTCGGCGGCGCGGGCGGCGGCATCGCCTACAACCGCGAGGAGTTCGTCGCCATCTGCGAGCGCGGCCTGGACGCCTCGCCGACGCAGGAGCTGCTGATCGAGGAGTCGGTACTCGGGTGGAAGGAATACGAGCTCGAGGTGGTGCGCGACCGCAAGGACAACTGCATCATCGTCTGCTCGATCGAGAACCTCGACCCCATGGGCGTGCACACCGGCGACTCGATCACCGTGGCGCCGGCGCAGACGCTCACCGACAAGGAATACCAGATCATGCGCGATGCCGGCATCGCGGTGCTGCGCGAGATCGGCGTCGACACCGGCGGCTCGAACGTGCAGTTCGCGGTCAACCCGGCCGACGGCCGCATGCTGGTGATCGAGATGAACCCGCGCGTGTCGCGCTCCAGCGCGCTCGCCTCCAAGGCGACCGGCTTCCCGATCGCCAAGGTGGCGGCCAAGCTCGCGGTCGGCTTCACGCTAGACGAGATCGCCAACGAGGTCACCGGCGGCGCCACGCCCGCTTCCTTCGAGCCGGCCATCGACTACGTCGTCACCAAGGTGCCGCGCTTCGCCTTCGAGAAGTTCCCGCAGGCGAACGACCGGCTCACCACGCAGATGAAATCGGTCGGCGAGGTGATGGCGATCGGCCGCACATTCCAGGAATCGATCCAGAAGGCCTTCCGCGGCCTGGAGATCGGCGTCGACGGCCTCAACCAGCGCACCACCGACCGCGAGACGATCGAGCGCGAGCTCGGCGAGCCGGGCCCGGAGCGCATCTGGTACGTGGGCGACGCCTTCGAGAACGGCTTCAGCCTCGAGGAGGTGCACGCGCTGACGCGCATCGACCCCTGGTTCCTCGCCCAGATCAGGGAGATCGTCCAGATCGAGATGGAGCTGGACGACCAGCGGCTCGAAGACGTGGGGAAAGAGAAATTATTCGAGCTGAAGAGAAAAGGCTTTTCCGACCGGAGGCTGGCTTTTCTTTTCAATACGGACGAAAAAAGCGTAAGAAAAAAAAGACACTCTCTCGGCATCCGCCCGGTGTACAAGCGCGTCGACACCTGCGCCGCCGAGTTCGCCACGCGCACCGCGTACCTGTACTCGACCTACGAGGAGGAGTGCGAGGCCGAGCCGAGCGCGGCGAAGAAGGTGATCGTGCTCGGCGGCGGGCCGAACCGCATCGGCCAGGGGATCGAGTTCGACTACTGCTGCGTGCACGCGGCGCTCGCGCTGCGCGAGGACGGCTTCGAGACGATCATGATCAACTGCAACCCGGAGACCGTCTCGACCGACTACGACACCTCGGACCGGCTGTACTTCGAGCCGCTGACGCTCGAGGACGTGCTCGAGATCGTCGACAAGGAGAAGCCTTTCGGCGTCATCGTGCAGTACGGCGGCCAGACGCCGCTCAAGCTCGCGCGCGACCTCGCCGCGGCGGGCGTGCCGATCATCGGCACCAGCGCCGACATGATCGACGTCGCCGAGGACCGCGAGCGGTTCCAGAAGCTGCTCAACAGGATCAAGCTGCGCCAGCCCCCGAACCGCACCGCGCGCTCCGCGCCGCAGGCGCTCAAGCTCGCCGAGGAGATCGGCTACCCCGTGGTGGTGCGCCCGAGCTACGTGCTGGGCGGGCGCGCCATGGAGATCGTGCACCAGCGCGCCGAGCTCGAGCGATACATGGAAAACGCGGTGAAGGTCTCGAACGATTCTCCCGTGCTGCTCGACCGCTACCTCGCCGACGCGATCGAGGTGGATGTCGACGCGGTGTCCGACGGCGAACGCGTGCTGGTCGGCGGCATCATGGAGCACATCGAGGAAGCGGGCGTGCACTCGGGGGATTCGGCCTGCTGCCTGCCGCCGCACTCGATCGGAGCCGCGCTCACCGCCGAGCTGCACCGCCAGACGGTGCTGCTCGCCAGGGCGCTCGACGTGGTGGGCCTGATGAACGTGCAGTACGCCATCCAGGGCAACGGCGCCGAGGCGCTGGTGTACGTGCTCGAGGTCAACCCGCGCGCCTCGCGCACGGTGCCGTTCGTCTCCAAGGCGACCGGCGTGCCCTGGGCCAAGATCGCGGCGCGCTGCATGGCGGGCACCCCGCTCGCCGGGCAGGGGCTGCTCGCGGAGGTGGTGCCGCCCTATTTCTCGGTCAAGGAGGCGGTGTTCCCGTTCGTCAAGTTCCCGGGCGTGGACACCATCCTCGGCCCGGAGATGAAGTCGACCGGCGAGGTGATGGGCGTGGGCGAGACCTTCGGCGAGGCCTTCATCAAGTCGCAGCTCGCCGCCGGCGTGAGGCTCCCCAAGGGGGGGCGCGCCTTCATCAGCGTGCGCGACGGCGACAAGGAGGCCGCGGCGCTGGTCGGCCGGGAGCTCGCGCAGCTCGGGTTCACGGTCCTCGCGACCCGCGGCACGGCGCGCGCCATCGCCGCGCAGGGCGTCGCCGTCACGGTGGTGAACAAGGTCGCCGAGGGGCGGCCGCACATCGTCGACATGATCAAGAACGGCGAGGTGAGCCTGATCGTGAACACCGTGGAAGCCACCCGCACCGCGGTGTCGGATTCGCGCTCGATCCGCACCACGGCGCTCGCGCGGCGCGTCACGTACTACACGACGATCGCGGGGGCGCGCGCCGCCTGCACCGGATTGAGGGCGCTCGCGCGTCTCGAGCCCTACCGGCTGCAGGAGCTGCACGCCAAACTGCACTAGACTCGCGTCCATGGCGAAGACCCCGATGACCACGCGCGGCGCCGGGCTGCTGCGCGCCGAGCTGCAGCGGCTGAAGACGGTCGAGCGGCCGCGCATCAGCGCGGCGATCGCCGAGGCGCGCAGCCACGGCGACCTGTCGGAGAACGCCGAGTACGACGCGGCGCGGGCGCAGCAGGGCTTCGTCGAGGGCCGCATCTCGGAGCTGGAGGCGAAGCTCGCCAACGCGCAAGTGATCGACCCGAAGCTGCTCGACGCGGGCGGCCGCTGCGTGTTCGGCGCCACCGTGGACCTGGACGAGCCGGGCAAGTCCGTCGTCACCTACCAGATCGTCGGCGACGACGAGGCCGACATCAAGCAGGGCCGCATCTCGATCAACTCGCCGATCGCGCGCGGCCTGATCGGCAAGGAGGCGGGCGACACGGTCGAGGTGCAGACCCCGGGCGGGGTCAAGCGCTACGAGATCCTCGATGTGCGCTACCGGTAGGGCGGCGC
>JBFLYF010000130.1:0-8563 GCA_040756795.1 Pseudomonadota bacterium | reverse complement strand
GCGGCCTCGAAGCCGTGCTTCTCGATGATCGCCTGGTCCTGCTTGGCGAGCTTGTTCCACTTGTCCTGGTTCATGAAGAAGCCGAACGAGGAGCTGTAGAAGCCGCCGGGGAAGAGCGTGGCGTGCTTGAGCACCTTGTCGAGCTTGAACGAGACCACCGACTCGAGCGGGAAGAACACGCCGTCGGCCACGCCCGAGTTGAGCAGCTCGAAGGATTCGGGCGCGGGCTTGACGAACGCCGAGGCGCCGAGCAGGTTGCCGAACTTCTCGGCGATGCCGCCGCCGGTGCGGATCTTCATGCCCTTCAGGTCGGCGAGCGAGTGGATCGCGCGCTTGGTGTTGAACATGTGGCCCGGGCCGTGGGTGAAGACCGCGATCAGCTTGACGCCGTTGTACTCGCCCACCTTGTGGAAGTGCTTCCAGTAGATGCGGCTGTAGGCGACCGAGTTGATCTCGGCGGTGGCGCCCGCGCCCGGCAGCTCGGCGATCGCGGGCAGCGCGTGGCGCGCCGGGGTGTAGCTCGCCGTGACGTAGGACAGGTCGACCAGGCCGTCCTTCACCGCGTCGAACGTTCCCGGCGGCGCCGAGGGGTGCTTGGGCAGGTAGTTGAACTTGACGCGGCCGTTGGTCGCCTTCTCGATGTCCTTCGCCCAGTTCTCCTGCCACAGGCTGAGGTGGTGCGGCCGCGGCACCCAGGTCGAGAACGTGAGCGTGGTCTGCGCCGGCGCGGCCTGCGGCAGCGCGAGCGCGGCGCCCGCCAGCGCGGCGAGCGCGAGTTTGCGTTTCCTGATCATGGCTCCCCCTCCAGTGGGAAGCGGCTAGTGTAGCAGCGCCTCCGCCATCTCGCGCAGCCTGCCCTTCTGGATCTTGGTGGCGTTCGCGCCGGGCGTCACCGGGAAGGCTTCGACCGGGAAGACGCGCAGCGGCACCTTGTACGCCGCGAGGCGGCCGCGGACGTATGCAAGCACGGACTGCTCGTGAAATGAAGAATTTTTCTCAGGAATCACAAACGCCACCGGGCGTAACCCTTCCGCCCGCAGCACGCCGACCACCTGGCAGGCGGCGATCCCGGGCGCCTCCTGCACCACGGACTCGATCTCGGCGGGGCTCACCAGGAAGCCGCCCAGGCGCAGCGCGTCGCCGATGCGCGCGAGGAACACGAAGCGCCCGTCGGCGAGCGTGGTGCCGAGGTCGCCCGAGCGGTAGAAGCCATCGCCCGTGAGCGCATCGCGCGTCGCCTCGGGGTCGCCGTAGTAGCACGCCATGCGGCTCGCCGGGGCGAGGAACTCGAGCTCCCCCGGCGCGCCGTGCGGCTGCAGCGCGCCTGTCTCCGGGTCGCGCGCGCGCGCCTGCGCGGCGGCGCTCACCGGGCGGCCGCCCGCGAGCATGCGCTCGGCCGCCGGCGCGTTCTTGTCCTGGCGCGCGAAGAGGGCCTGGATCTCGCTCGTGCCGTACAGGCCGACGAGCTTCAGGCCGCGCGCCTCGGCGCGCTGCACGATGTCCGCGCGGGACGGATTGAACGCCGCGTAACCGAAGAAACGCACGTTCGAAAACGAGACCTCGGGGTTTTCAATCAATTGGGCGAGCGCGTCATCGGTTGCGTTGGCGTGCGTGACGCCGTGTGTCGCGATGTCGCGCGCCGCCTGCGCCGCGTCCCACACCGGCGCCATGAGCAGCGGGCGCCCGGCGGCGAGCGCCGCCATCGCGCTGCAGAAGCCGAACACGCCGCAGAGCGGCGGCCCGAGCAGCATCACGCTGTCGCCGCCGATGCCGAACCCGCGCACCACGTCGGAGGCGTGCGCGACCACGCTACGTTGGTCGTGCAGCACGAACTTCGGCGCCTTGGTGGTCCCGGAGGTCGTGAAGATCGCGCAGCCCGCGCCGGGCGCCGCGAAATCCTCCCGCAGGGGCGCGCCGCCGGCGAGCGTCGCGTAGGGTATTGCTTTCTTTTTAAATGGAATTTCCGGGCAGGCGCGCCCGGACTCCTGGTAGATCACGAGCGACTCCAGGTGCTCGAGCGCCTCGGGCTCGCACGCCGCGAGAATTCCTGCGAAGTCTATGCCCTTGAATTCCGGCCAGAACACGAGCGCGCGCGAGCGCGAGCGATACAGGATGTCGGCGAGCTCATGGCTGCGGAAGCGTGTGTTCACCGACACCGCGATCGCGCCGAGCTGCGCGCAGGCGAAGAAGGTCGCGAGCCACGCCGGCACGTTCGGCAGCCACAGCGCGACGCGATCGCCCGGCCCTACGCCGAGCGCTTGCAGGCCGCGCGCGACGCGCCGGCTTTCCCCGCCGAGCGCGGCGAAGGAAACGCCGCGGCCGCGATCGATCAGCGCCGTCGCGGCCGGATCGGAGCGCCGCGCGAGCAGCGCGCCAAGCGTGGCGGGATTCACACTCGATTAAAAATCAACGCTCAGGAAAAATTTCTCGCCGACCCAAAAAATTTTCTCGCGCATGATTGTATTCGCGATCCGATCTGGCTATGATGCTCGCTCGCTTGCGAAGCGCAACGACGCGGCAGGCGGAACCGCAAGAGGGAGAGCGCATGCCATCCGTTGTCACCAAGGCGGATCTCGTCCAGGCCGCAGCGCGCGCCGGAAATCTCAGCAAGATCGCTGCGGGGGAAGCGGTGAACGCCGTGTTCGACGCCATCGTCACCAGCGTCGCGAAAGGCAGCCGCGTCACCGTGGTCGGCTTCGGCACGTTCCTGCCGCGCAAGCGCAAGGCGCGCGCCGGGCGCAGCCCGATGAACGGCAAGGAGATCCGGATCAACGCCAAGACCGTGCCGGCGTTCGCCGCCGGGCAGAGCTTCAAGGACGCCGTCGGCGACCGCTAGCGCAAAGAGACCCGCTCTCAATTGAAGGGCTGCGAGGTTTGCCTCGCAGCCCTTTGTTTTGCTAGCATTAATCGGAACATGGATTCGCCTCTCATCCTGTCGCTGGACAACCACGGCGTGCCGCATCGCTGGATCAGCTGGCAGCAGGCCTGCTTCTACTACGCCAAGAACCTCGTCGCCTGGACCATGGGCGATGCGACCTTCACGTTCCACGGCGGCATCTCGCGCCTGACCGGCGCTCGCTCGAGCATCACCGCGCATTCGATCATCGCGATCAAGGGCAAGGCGCTCGCCGCGCGCGGCTTCAACCAGGTGCCGCCGCTGAACAACCGCGAGCTGTTTCGCCGCGATCGCCACATCTGCGCCTACTGCGGCGGCGAGTTCAGCTTCTATCGCCTGACGCGCGACCACATCCGGCCGCTGTCGCGCGGCGGGCGCGACACCTGGATGAACGTCGTCACCGCCTGCCGCGGCTGCAACGGGCAGAAGCGCAACCGGCTGCCGGAGGAGTCCGGGGTGGAGCTGCTCTACGCGCCCTACGTGCCGAACAAGGCGGAGTACCTGATCCTGACGAACCGGCGCATCCTCGCCGACCAGATGGAGTTTCTCCGGCAGCACGTGGCGGCGCATTCGCGGCTCGTCGTCGCCCCTGCCTGATTTCTGGCGCAATAGCGGTTACCACCTGCTCGAGCGCGACGCCGCCGGCCTGCTGCGCCCGAGCGACGACTTCCTGCGCGCCTACTACCTCAGGCCGGAGATCCACCCGGTCGAGGAATCCTGCGAGGCGGAACGGCGCCTTCACGCGGCGCTGATGGGGTTGCCCAGGAGGGCCGTCTCCCAGGAAGAGCTGAATTCCCTGCAGGATCAAGACGTAAAGGAAAACTACCGGGCTGTCCTGAAGTTCCGCGACCGGCTGCTCGAGGCCGGGACGCTCGAGGGCTGCTACCGCGCGCTGTTCAACGCCGGCATCGACGTGCCGCCGCTGTTCATCGACCAGCTGGTGCACGTCATCCTGCGCAACATCCTCGGCGATGCGGCCGACCCGCTCGCGCTGCGCGCCGCGGAGCTGTTCTTCCGCGAGCAGAAGGCGACGGTGCGCGAGGGGCACGCGCTGCTCGCCGACCTGGAGACCGTGCAGATGCACGCCTCGGGCTCGCGCTACGGCAGCCTCGGGCGGCTGATCGTGGAGGCGCAGGGCGCCGCCGGGCAGGCGAACCTCGAGGTGCTCGACCGCTCGAACGCCGGGCTGTACTGGGAGCGCGAGTCGCGCCACGACACCGTGATCAGCCTGACCTACGGGCGCGCGGCGCTGGACGCGCTGTGCCGGGTCATGGAAGCCTGGATCTTCCACTTCGTGAACACCAGGGTCCGGATCACGCCCCTGCGGAGGATCGAGGAATCGCGCTGGGCCTGGCACATCGGCCTGGACGCGGAATCCACCGCGATCCTGAACGCGCTCTGGCAGGGCGAGGAGATCGACGCCGGGCGCATGCGGCGCATCCTGGCGCTGTTCCGCATGGCGTTCGCCGAGCCCGCGGCGATGCGCGCCGACATCGCCGGGCGGCCGGTCTACCTCGCGCTGTCCTGCGACGAGGCCGACGTGGTGAGGATGAAGCCGCAGAACCTGCTGCTCAACCTGCCGCTGAATGAAGCCTGAATACTGGGAGCGCGCGAAGCGGGCGCTCTGCCGCGCCGATCCGGTGATGGCCGGGATCATCCGCAGGCACCCGCGGGCCTGGCTCGTGCCGCGCGGTGCGCCTTTCCTGACGCTCGCTCGCGCAATCGTGGGCCAGCAGATCTCGGTCAAGGCCGCGCAGAGCGTATGGAACAGGTTTTTGCTTTTGATTCCAGAGGTTTCCCCGGAGGAAGTGTTGAAGGTAAACGCAAGACAGCTGCGCGCCTGCGGCCTGTCGGAGCGCAAGGCCGAGTACATCTACGACCTCGCCGGGCACTTCGCCGACGGGCGCATCCACGTGCGGCGCTGGCCGGCGATGGACGACGAGGCGATCATCGCCGAGCTGACCGAGGTGCGCGGCATCGGCCGCTGGACCGCGGAGATGTTCCTGATCTTCAACCTGCTGCGCCCGGACGTGCTGCCGCTCGACGACCTGGGGCTGCAGCGCGCGATCCGCCTCGCGTATTTCAAGCGGAGAAAAATCTCGCCGGCGACGATGCGGCGCCTGGGCGAAGCCTGGCGCCCCTGGCGCTCGGTGGCCACGTGGTACCTGTGGCGGTCCCTCGATCCGCTGCCGGTAGAATACTGAGATGGGAGAGGGCGGCGTGGTGCAGGGGGCCGGCGCGCAGCCGCGCGCCGCGCGCGGCGTCCTGAGCCTCTTCCCGGACAACCCGCAGCAGGCGCTGCGCGTGCGCCGCCAGCTGATGGCCGGGGCGACCGCGCTGCTTTTCCCGTTGACGCTGTACGTCGCGCACCTGTTCGACCTGATGCCGCTCGGCACCGTGCTGATCGGCACCGGCGGGGTGCTCGCGCTGATCGCGCTCTTCTACGCCCTGCTGCGCAGCGGGCTGAACCTGCGCTTCGCCGACCCGAGCCTCACCGCCGAGCAGATCGGCGCCTCGGTCCTGTACCTCGCCGCGATGATGTATCTCGCGCCCGACGCGCGCGACGTGCTCAGCCCGTTCTACATGGTGGCGCTGCTCTTCGGCGTGCTGCGGCTCGACACGCGGCGCCTGCTGGCGGTCGCCGTGATCGCGCTGGCCGCGCATTTCGCCGTGGTGGTGCTCAGCTTCCTGCGCGACCCGGCGATGAACCTGCGGGCCGCGTACGTGCAGCTCGCGGTGCTGTTCATCGTGCTGCCCTGGTTCGCGCTGATGGGCGGCTACGTCAACTCGCTGCGCCACCGCCTGTCGGACCGAAACCGCGAGCTGCGCGAGGCGAACAGCCGCATCGAGCGCCTGGCGGTCCAGGACGAGCTGACCGGCGCCTACAACCGGCGCCACCTGATCGGCGCGCTCGCGCGCGAGGCCTCGCGCGCCGAGCGGCTCGGTTCGCCCTACTCGGTTTGCCTGTTCGACGTCGACCACTTCAAGAGCATCAACGACAGCTACGGCCACGCCGCGGGCGACGCCGTGCTCAGGCACGTGGCGCTGATCGCGGGCAGCGGGCTGCGCGCGGTGGACGTCTTCGGGCGCTACGGCGGCGAGGAGTTCCTGCTGCTGCTGCCCGATACCGACCAGCGCGGCGCCCTGGTGGCGGCCGAGCGCATCCGGGCGAGCATCGAGGCCGCGGGCTTTCCGCAGATTCCCGGCGAGCAGCGCGTGACCGTCACGATCGGCGTCGCCACCAGCCGCAAGGGCGAGGATATCGAGGCGCTGCTGGCGCGCGCCGACGCCGCGCTCTACCGCGGCAAGAGCGCCGGCCGCAACCGCGTGATCGACGCCGGCCAGGCGCCCGCGTGAAGACCACCTTCCTCGACTTCGAGCAGCCGATCGCCGAGCTGGAGGGCAGGATCGAGGAGCTGCGCTACGCGCAGGACGACTCCGCGGTCGACATCTCGGAGGAGATCCAGCGCCTCTCGAAGAAGAGCCAGGCGCTCACCCGGGAGATCTACGCCAAGCTCACGCCCTGGCAGGTGGCGCAGGTGGCGCGCCACCCGCAGCGGCCCTACAGCCTCGACTTCATCGGCATGATCTTCTCGGGCTTCGAGGAGCTGCACGGCGACCGCGTGTTCGGCGAGGACGCCTCGATCGTCGGGGGCCTTGCGCGCTTCGACGGCGAGGCCTGCGTGGTGATCGGCCACCAGAAGGGGCGCGACACCAAGGAGAAGATCCTGCGCAACTTCGGCATGCCGCGGCCCGAGGGCTACCGCAAGGCGCTGCGCCTGATGCAGATGGCCGAGAAATTCGCGCTGCCCGTCTTCACCTTCGTGGACACCCCCGGCGCCTACCCGGGGATCGACGCCGAGGAGCGCGGCCAATCGGAGGCGATCGGGCGCAACCTCTACGCCATGGCGAGCCTGAAGGCGCCGATCATCGTCAGCATCATCGGCGAGGGCGGCTCGGGCGGCGCGCTCGCGATCGCGGTGGGCGACGTGGTGCTGATGCTGCAGTTCGCCACCTACTCGGTGATCTCGCCCGAGGGCTGCGCCTCGATCCTGTGGAAGAGCGCCGACAAGGCGCCCGAGGCGGCCGAGACGCTCGGCATCACCGCGAGCCGCCTGAAGACGCTGGGCCTCGTGGACAAGATCATTCCCGAGCCGGTCGGCGGCGCGCACCGCGACCCGCAGGCCACCGCGGCGACGCTCAAGAAGGCGCTCGCCGAGACGCTCAAGGAGCTGCAGGCGAAAAAGCCCAAGGAGCTGGTCGAGGAGCGCCTCGAGCGCCTCATGGCCTATGGCCGCTTCAAGGAAACCGCCGAGCGTTGAACCGGCGCTGCTGGCGCCGCTCGGCGGCAAGCGTCTGGCGGTAGGACTCTCGGGCGGCGTCGATTCGGTGGTGCTGCTTCACCTGCTGCACGCCCTCGCGCCGCGCTTCGGCTACAAACTCTCGGCGGTCCACGTCAATCACGGCCTCAGCCCGAACGCGGACGATTGGCAGCGTTTTTGTTCGGCTCTCTGTTCTGATCTTGATGTTCCTTTGAAGATCCTTCGAATTTCGGTTTCCAAGAAAAAACAAGGCCTTGAGGCGGCGGCGCGTGAAGCGCGCCGCGCAGCGCTGCAGAAGGCGTCAGCCGACGCGATCGCGCTCGCGCACCAGCTCGACGACCAGGCGGAAACCGTGCTCTTCAACCTGCTGCGCGGCACCGGCCTCGAAGGCGCGAGCGGCATGCCGGCCTCGGGCACGCTCGGCCGCAAGCTGCTGCTGCGGCCGCTGCTCGGCGTGCCGCGCAGCGCGATCCGCGCCTACGCGGCGGCGCATCGCCTCGGCTGGATCGAAGACGAGTCGAACCGCGACGAATCCCTCACGCGCAACTTCATCCGCCGCCGCGTAGGGCCGCTGCTAGAGGCGCGTTTCCCGCGCTGGCGTGAATCCCTCGCTCGCGCCGCGCGCCACTTCGCGGACCGGGAGCTCGACGCCCGGAAACTCCTGCGCAACTATCTGAAGGAAAAGGGCCTGCGCGCTCCCAGCGAAGCCAGGCTCGCCGAAATGCTGAGGCAGCTGAGCGCGGGAAAAGGCGCGATCGAGCACGAGGGTGTCGTCTTTCGCGCCTACCGCGGAAAGATTTTTCCGGACAAGAAAAAAAATCGAGCCGAATTCAAGCCAAAGGCCTGGAACGGGGAATCCCGGCTCGAGCTGCCGGAGCTCGGCGGCGAGCTGCGCTTCCGCAAAGTCCGCGGCAAGGGCATCGATCGCCGGCTATTCGAGAAGGGCAGCTTCGAGATCCGCCTGCGCTCGGGCGGCGAACGCCTCCAGCCCGACCCCCGCCGCCCGCGCCGGACGCTCAAGAACCTCTTCCAGGAAGCCGGCGTCCCGCCCTGGCAGCGCGAGCGCCTGCCGCTGCTCTACCGCGGCGCCGACCTGGTCTGGGCCCCCGGACTCGGCGTCGACGTCAAATTCCTCCCCGCCGCCCGCGCCGAAGGACTCCTGCCGGAGTGGAAGCTTCGCGCATAAGCTTCCGGCCCGGTGCTGGCTCGTGCGTGTATACGATCTATAAGGACTTCCCCGGTCGCGCAAGTGTGGATGTGAGCACGGCTTTGTGTGTCAAGTTCATGCCGAGCGTGCGCATTGATGAGCAAACAAGAGGTCGGACTGCGGATCTATAAACGGCCT
>JBFLYF010000013.1:0-20158 GCA_040756795.1 Pseudomonadota bacterium | reverse complement strand
CGCCACCATCGAGTGGTGCATCGCGCACCGGCGCACGGTGCTCGCCGCCACCGCGGCGACGCTGGTGCTGGGCTTCGCCGGCATGGGGCTCACCGAGAAGCAGTTCTTCCCGTCCTCCAACCGCGTAGAGCTGATGGTGGACCTCTGGCTGCCCGAGGGCGCCTCGATCCGCGCCACCGAGCGCGAGGCGGCGCGCCTGGAGAGAATCATCGAGCAACAGAACGGCGACATCGCCGCCTACGTCAGCTACGTCGGCAACGGCTCGCCGCGCTTCTTCCTGTCGCTCGACCAGCAGCTCTTCCGCGCCAACTTCTCGCAGACCATCGTGCTCACCAGGGACGTGGCCGCGCGCGAGCGCGTGATCGAGAAGCTGCGCCGCGCGCTCGCCGAGGACTTTCCCGGCGTGCGCGGGCGCGTCTCGCGCGTGCCGCTCGGGCCGCCGGTGAGCTACCCGGTGCAGTTCCGCGTCTCGGGCGACGATCCGGCGAAGCTGAAGGCGATCGCGGAGCGCGTCGCCGGGCGCATGCGCGCCAACCCGCATACCGTGGACACCAATCTCGACTGGGGCGACCGGGTGCTCGCGCTGCGCGTGGACGTGGACCAGGACCGCGCCCGGGCCCTGGGCGTCTCGTCACAGGGCGTGTCGCGCTCGGTCGCCGCCGTGGTCTCCGGCGTGCCGATCGGCCAGTACCGCGAGAACGACCGCCTCATCGACGTCGTGCTGCGCGCGCCGGCCGAGGAGCGCGGCGCGCTCGCCGCGCTGGGCGAGCTCTCGGTGCCTTCGGCCACGGGGCGCGCGGTGCCGCTCGCGCAGGTGGCGCGCATCGGCGAGGTGCTCGAGGAGCCCATCCTCTGGCGGCGCAGCCGCGAGCTCACGCTCACCGCGCGCGCCGACATCGTAGACGGCGTGCAGGCGCCCGACGTGACCATGGCGATCGAGCCGACGCTCGCGCAGATCCGCAAGGAGCTGCCGCCCGGCTACCGCATCGAGGCGGGCGGCGCGTGGGAAGAGAATGTCAAGGCGCAGGCCTCGATCGCCGCCGGCATGCCGATGACGCTCGCGGTGGTGCTCGCGCTGCTGATGCTGCAGCTGAAGAGCTTCTCGCGCAGCGTCATGGTGTTCCTCACCGCGCCGCTGGGCGTGATCGGCGTGGCGCTGGCGCTGCTCGTCTTCGCCAAGCCCTTCGGCTTCGTCGCCATGCTGGGCGCGATCGCGCTGGGCGGCATGATCATGCGCAACACGGTGATCCTGGTGGACCAGATCGACCAGGACATCGCCGAAGGCTCGCCGCCCTGGGTCGCGATCCGCGAGGCGACGGTGCGCCGCTTCCGGCCGATCGTGCTCACGGCGGCCGCGGCGATGCTGGCGATGATCCCGCTCACCCGCAGCGTGCTCTGGGGGCCGATGGCCTATGCCATCATGGGCGGGCTGCTGGTAGCGACGGTACTGACGCTCCTGTTCGTGCCCGCCCTGTACGCGGCGTGGTTCCGCGTGCGGCGCGACGCCGCCGCGCCCGCGGCGCTCAGCCCTTTGGCCGCAGGGCCGATTTCGGCCTGAAAGCCTTGACCACCGTTTCGTGCGTCTCGATGTAGGGGCCGCCGATCAGGTCGATGCAGTAAGGCACCGCGGCGAACACGCCGTCGAGCGTCTCCTTGATCGCCTTGGGCTGCCCGGGCAGATTGATGATCAGCGCCTGCTTGCGGATCACTGCGACCTGGCGCGACAGGATCGCGGTAGGGACGTACTTGAGGCTCACGGCGCGCATCTGCTCGCCGAATCCGGGCATCGCTTTCTCCGCCACCGCGAGCGTCGCCTCCGGCGTCACGTCGCGCGGCGCGGGGCCGGTGCCGCCGGTGGTGAGCACCAGGTGGCAACCCTTCTGGTCGACAAGCGCCACCAGGGCCGCCTCGATGAGCGGCTGCTCATCCGGGATCAGGCGCTCTTCGTAATGGATCGGCGGCGAGGCGATCGCGGCTTCGAGCCAGGCCTTCAGCGCCGGGATGCCCGCGTCCTTGTACACGCCGCCCGAGGCGCGGTCGCTCACCGACACGATGCCGATTCTCAGCTCGCTCATTTGACCTCGAGGATCTCTCTCAGGGAACGAAACAACTCGCGCTGCGCGCGTGGGGGTCGGCCTTCGGCAATCTCTTTCCGCGCATTGCGGATCAGGGCGCGCAAGGCTTGCATGTCGACACCCGCATGCTGCAAGGCGAACTCCGTGAGCGCCGTCTCGTCGCCGATCAGGCGCTCGCGCCATTGCTCGAGGCGCAGCTGGCGGGCGCGTGCCGCCGCGGATTGACCCGCGGCTTCGGCGAGCAGGGCGCGCACCGGCTCCGGGTCGATGTCGCGCATCAGCTTGCCGATGTACTGCAGCTGGCGGCGCTTCGCCTCGTGGCTCGTCATGCGCCGCGCCTCGCGCACCGCGGCGAGCAGCCCCTCGGGCAGCGCGCCCGCCTCGAGCCGCGCGGGGGCGAGCGCGACCAGCGCCGCGCCGAGCCGCTGCAGCTCGTGCATCTCGCGCTTCCGGCGCGTCTTGCTGACGAAGTCCTGCTGCATCGCTTGCTATGATAGCGCGCCATGCCGAAGGAAAATCGCTTCACCTACGGCCCGTCCCAGCTGAAGGAATTCGCGCGCAGCGTGCTCGACGCGGCGCGCCGCGCCGGCGCCTCGGCCTGCGAGTGCGAGGTCTCCGAGGGCTACGGCCTCTCGGTCACGGTGCGCAAGGACGAGCCCGAGACGATCGAGCACAACCGCGACAAGGCGATCGGCGTGACGCTGTATTTCGGCGAGCGGCCGCGTGCGCGCCGCGGCCACGCCAGCACCTCGGATTTTTCCGGCGCCGCGATCTCGAGCACGGTGGAGGCGGCCGCGGCGATCGCGCGCAAGACCGCGGTGGACGACTGCGCAGGCCCCCCGGAGCCCGGCGAGCTCGCGCGCGAGCCTGCGCTGAGCGGGCTCGACCTGGACCTGTTCCATCCCTGGCACCTGAGCGCCGAGGAGGCGATCCGCATCGCGCGGCGCACCGAGCGCGCGGCGTTCGCGCTCTCGGACCGGATCCGCAACTCCGAGGGCGCGACGGTCTCCACGCAGCACGCGCAGTTCGTGTTCGCCAACAGCCTGGGGTTCATGCACGGCTTCCCGACCTCGCGCCACACGCTGTCGCTCTCGGTGATCGCCCAGGACGGCGGCAGGATGCAGCGCGACGACTGGTACAGCGCCGCGCGCGTGCCGCGCGCGGTCGCCGACCCCGAGGCGCTCGGCCGCTACGCGGGGCGGCGCGCGCTCGCGCGGCTGGGCGCGCGCAAGATCGCGACCTGCCAGGCGCCGGTGCTGTTCGAGGCGCCGGTGGCGGCGGGCTTGATGGGCGCGTTCGTCGCGGCGGCGAGCGGCGGCAACCTCTACCGCAAGTCCTCGTTCCTCGTGGATGCGCTCGGCAAGCAGGTGTTCGCGCGCGGCGTGACGCTCGAGGAGCGGCCGCACGAGCCGCGCGGCCTCGCCAGCACGCCGTTCGACGAGGAAGGCGTGGCGACGCGGCGGCGCGCGGTGGTGCGCGACGGCATCCTCGAGGGCTACTTCCTCGGCAGCTACTCGGCGCGCAAGCTCGGCCTGAAGAGCACCGGCAGCGCGGGGGGCAACCACAACCTCGTGCTGCGGCCCGACGGCCCGGCGCTGCCTGGAATGCTGAAGAAGCTCGGCCGCGGCCTGCTCGTCACCGAGCTGCTCGGGCAGGGAATCAACCTCGTGACCGGCGACTACTCGCGCGGTGCCGCGGGCTACTGGGTCGAGGGCGGCGAGATCGCCTACCCGGTCGAGGAGGTGACGGTCGCCGGCAACCTGCGCGACATGTTCCGCGGCATCGCGGCGATCGGCAGCGACGTGGTGGTGCGCGGCTCGCACCGCTGCGGCTCGATCCTCGTGGAGCGCATGACGATCGCGGGAACCTGAGAGACGGAGGCGCCGATGGTCCGCGGCCTGCTGCTCGCAACCGCAATCCTCGCTTTCGCGCCGGCAGCGGCGCAGAACCGCTCGCTTGACGTCATCTACGTGCCCACGCCCCAGGGCGTGGTCGAGGACATGCTGCGGCTCGCCGGGCTGAAGAAGGGCGACGTGCTCTACGACCTCGGCTCGGGCGACGGCCGCATCGCGATCACCGCGGCGAAGAAGCACGGCGTGCGCGCCGTCGGCATCGACATCGACGAGCAGCGCATCTGGGAAGCCGAGCAGAACGCGCGCGGCGCGGGCGTGGAGCACCTGGTGACGTTCCGCCGCGAAGACCTGTTCATCGCGGATTTCCGGGAGGCCACCGTGGTGACGCTGTACCTGCTGCCCGCGCTGAACCTGAAGCTGCGGCCGCGGCTGTGGGCCGAGCTGAAGCCCGGCACGCGCGTCGTTTCGCACCAGTTCGACATGGGCGATTGGGCCCCGGAGAAGAAGCTCGAAACCGAGGGGCGGGTGGTCTACTTCTGGACAATTCCTGGAGCCAAGCGATGAAACCCCTGCTCATCGAAATCGCTTCCGATGTGGTTTGTCCCTGGTGCTACATCGGCAAACGCCGCCTGGCGAAGGCGCTCGCGCTGCTCTGCGGCGAAGTGGCGCCTAAGATCGAGTGGCTGCCGTTCCAGCTCAACCCCGGCATGCCGGCCGAGGGCATGCCGCGCGCCGAGTACCGGCGCGCGAAGTTCGGGTCGGCGGAGCGCGGGCGCATGCTGGACGCGCGCGTCGCGCAGGAGGGCGCGGGCGAGGGCATCGCCTTCGCCTTCGAGCGCATGCAGCGCACGCCGAACACGGTGGCCGCGCACCAGCTGATCGATCTCGCGCAGTCGCAGGGCAAGGCCGATCCGGTCGTCGACGCGCTGTTCCGCGCCTATTTCGAGGAGGCGCTCGACATCGGCGACAGGGGCGTCCTGGCCGGAATTGTCCGGGATCTCGGGGTCGACTCCTGGCCGGAAGGAATCGATTCCCTGAGAGTTTCCGAGAACGAAAGCAAAGTGCGCGAGCTCGGCATCAGTGGCGTGCCGACCTTCATTTTCGACCGCAAGTCCGGGATCTCCGGCGCCTACCCGCCGGAGCAGCTTGCGCAGGCGATAAGAGAGGCCCTCTCTAGGTGAAGTCGAGGCGGTCGCTGACCAGCACGCCGTAGATGCGGATCGGCGCGCGGCGCGGCAGCTCGAGCTGCGGCAGCGGCTCGGCGTCCAGGTCGAGGTTCTCCACCGAGAGCGCGCCCATCACCGCGTCGGACATGACGAACTCACCGGCGCGCGCGCGCTGGTGCATGAAGCGCGCCACGCTGACGCTGTCGCCGAACGCGGCTCTACGCTGCTGGCCGCGAGGGCCCGAGTCGCCGAGGATCACCTCGCCGAGGTGCAGGCCCTGCGCCACCGCGGTGCGCAGGCCGCAGGCGTTGCGCCATTTTTCGGCGAGCGCGGGGAATTCGGCCTGCATGCGCTGCGCCGCGCGCACCGCCTGCTGCGCGGCCTGCAGCGGGCTGCCGCGCGAGAATACCGAGAGCAGCACGTCGTGGTGCGCGCAAACCGCCTCGCCGCCGCCCGCGGCGACGATCGCCGCCGCGAAATCGAAGAACTCGTTGGCGAGCGCGAGCACCTGGTGCGGCTCGAGCGCCTCCGACATGCGCGCGAGGCCCCGCAGCTCGGCGCAGTGGATCACCGCGTTGCGCCGGCCGGTGCCCAGCAGCGCGCCGACCGTGGTTTTCTGGGCCGCGGCCGCCCCGGCCGCCCTGGGCTGGCTTGCCACCGCTGTCATGGCGCGTTCCCCGAACTCGATCGGCCGAGACTACGGGAGTGCAAGAATTTGCAAGGAGGAACTATTACCGCTTTTCGCTCAGAACAGCGTCACCAGCGCGACGACGAACACCACCAGCGCCCCGGCGGCGAAGAAGGAGAGCGCGGTGTCCGAGATCTGCGGCAGGTCCGGATCGCGCGGCACGGGCTCGGGAAGGTGCGGCTCGTGCGCCTCGGCATGCACCCCGTGCAGGGCCGCCATGCGCTCGTTGAAGGCGCCGAAGAAATCGCCCGCCACCTTGTTCGCCGCGGCATCCACCAGGCGCGAGCCGATCTGCGCCAGCTTGCCGCCGACATTGGCTTTCACCTTGTAGCTGAGCCGCGTCGACTCTGCTCCCTCGGCCGCGAGGCTCACCTCGGCGCCGCCCTTGGCGAAGCCCGCCACGCCGCCCTGGCCCTCGAAGGCGATCGCGTAGGAGCGCGGGGGCTTCAAGTCCGAGAGCGTGAGGCGGCCCTTGAACTTGGCGCTCACCGGACCCACGCGCGCGGTCATCTGCACCAGGTACTCGGTATCGGTGACGCGGTCGATCGCCTCGCAGCCCGGGACGCAGCTCTTGAGCACCTCCGGGTCGTTCAGCGCCGCCCAGGTTTCGTCCTGCGAGGCCGGGATCAGCTGCTCACCGCTCATCTCCATGCGCGTTTCTCCAGTTGGACGCGCGGCGGCTGCGCCGAGAGCGCGTGCGCGAGGTCGATCAGGCTCTTCAGATTATGCACCGGCAGGAAGCGGTCGACGTGCGGCAGCATGGCGCGCACGCCGGCCGGCCGCGCCTCGAACTTCTCGTAGCGCAGCAGGGGGTTCAACCACACCAGCTGCCGGCAGGACTTGTGCAGGCGCTGCATCTCCTCCGCCAGGCCCTCGCCCGCCTCGCGGTCCAGGCCGTCGGACACGAGCAGCAGGCAGGCGTTCTGGCCGAGCACGCGCCGGCCCCAGCGCCAGTTGAACTCGCGCAGGCACCAGCCGATGCGCGTGCCGCCCGACCAGTCCTTGATCGCGTCTGCGACGCGCGCCATGGCGACGTCGACGTCGCGGTGGCGCAGCTGGCGGGTAATGTTGGTGAGGCGCGTGCCGAAGACGAACACCGAGACGCGGTCGCGGTCGTTGGTGATGGCGTGCAGGAAATGCAGGAACATGCGCGCGTAGGGGTTCATCGACCCGGAGATGTCGCACAGCACCACGAGCGGCGGGTGGATCTCGGCCGGCGCGGCGCGCACCAGCGGGATCACGTCGCCGCCCTCGCGCAGCGACTCGCGCAGCGTCGCGCGCAGATCGATGGTCTTGCCTTTGCTGTAAATCTCCTTTCTTCTCGTTCTGATGAGAGGCAGGGGCAAGCGAAGCTCCTGCAGCATCTTTTTCGCTTCCGCGAGCTCGGCGGCCGACATGGTGTCGAAGTCCATCCTCTGCAGCACCTCGCGCGAGGAGAACGTGAGGCGCGCGTCGAGGTCGATCTTCTGCTCGCTGCGCTGCTCGTCCATCTTCTGCTGGCTGAAGAGCGCGTCCGAAAGCCGCTGGCTCTGCTCCTGCTCGGGCTTGCCGGCGCGGCCGTAGGCCTTGGGCAGCAGCGCCTGCATCATCTTCTGGACGAGCTGCGGGTCGCGCCAGAAGATGCGGAACGCCTGGTCGAAAATCGGGCGCTGCTCCTCCTTGGAGAGCAGCACCGCCGACATGGTCCAGTACCAGTCCTCGCGCCGGCCGCAGCCGGCGAGCTCGAGCGCGCGCGCGCAGTCGACCACCCGGTCGGGGCCGATGCGCAGGCCCGCCGCGCGCAGCAGCCGCGCGAAGTGCATCACGTTCTCGGCGAGCCGGGCCTTCGGCGGCGAGGCGTCGAGCGCGGGGAACATGCCTCAGACCTCGGCCGGCTTCGGCGCGGTCGCTGTGAGCGCGCACTTGCGCGCGAGCTTCTCCACCGCGCGCGAGGCGACCACGGCATGGTCGGTGAAGTAGCGCTCGTGGTTGCGCTCCACGTCTTCCAGCCGGTAGACGTAGTTCACCATCATCCCCGCCGAGCGCGCCATGCCCGCCTCCGAGGTGTCGCCCAGCCAGTTCAGGCGCTCGAGCGCCGCGCCGTTGCCGAGGTGGAAGCGCGCCACCGGGTCGAAGGGCTCGGGGTTGCCCTTCTGCTTGGCGTTCACCAGGTACCAGGCGCCAAGCCGCAGCAGCAGCTTCTGCAGCGTTTCGGGCACTTCGCGCGCGTGCCAGCCGGGCTGTTCGATGCGCGCGAGCAGCGCGAGCCGCTCCTCGGCGTTCGGCCCGACCGAGAGGCGCACCTGCGTGTCGGTGCGCGCGAGCCAGCGCCGGAAGGCGGGGACCGGCGACAGCGTCGCGAACGTGCGCAGGTGCGGCAGCTCGCGCTTCAGGTCCTCGGCGACCTGCTTGATGAGCAGGTTGCCGAACGAGGTGCCGCGCAACCCTTCCTGGCAGTTGGTGATCGAGTAGAAGATCGCGCAGTCGGCGCGCGCCGGCGCGAGCAGCGGCGCGTTGACGTCGAGCAGCGGCTGCACCTGCGCGCTCATGCCGTGCGTCAGCGCCACCTCGATGAAGATGAGCGGCTCGTCGGGCAGCTGCGGGTGGAAGAACCCGAAGCAGCGCCGGTCGGCCGCTTCCAGCCGCCGGCGCAGGTCGCGCCATCCCTGGATGGCGTGCACCGCCTCGTACTGGATCAGCTTCTCCAGCACCGTCGCCGAGGTGCGCCAGTCGATGCGCTCCAGGCGCAGGAAGCCGCGGTTGAACCAGGAGCGGAACAGGTGCAGCAGGTCGATCTCGATGCCGCGCCAGCCCGGGTGCTTGTCCAGCCCCCGCAGCACCGCGCGGCGCATCTCGACGAGCGCCTGGGTGCCGCCCGGGGCCATGTTCAGGCGCCGGAACAGCTCCTGGCGCGCCGAGTCGATGATCTCCTGGAGGCGAATCAGGTTCTGGGGCGTCGGGTCGTAGCGGTAGGCGTCCGCGGCCTTGCCGATCGCCTCGGGCGCAGGCGCGAACTCGCGGCCGAGGATGTCGAAGAATTCCCCGCGGCCGCGCTCATCCAGCGCCTGGTAGGCGGCGAGCGCCTCGCGCGCCAGCGCCGCGCCCGAGACCTCGCCGCGCTCGCCCATCAGCGCCCCGCAGAGCGCCACCACGCGCTCGGCCGGCGGGCTGACCGCAGGCCGAGCGCGCCCGAGCAGGCGGCGCAGGAACGAGGCGGGGCCCACGGCGCCTTCAGGCCGCCGCCGCGGCCTTGGATTCCACGACCAGGCGCGCGGCTTCCTCGCCCGCGATGCGCTCGATGTCGTCCTGGTACTTGAGGAGAACGCCGAGCGTGTTGTTGACCGTCTCCGGGTCGAGCGCGATGCGGTCGAGCGCCACGAGGCAATTCGCCCAGTCGATCGTCTCGGCGACGCCGGGCAGCTTGAACAGGTCGATCCTGCGCAGCCCCTGCACGAAAGCGACCACCTCGCGCGACAGTGCCGCCGCCGCCCCGGGCGCCTTGCGGCGCAGGATCTCGAGCTCGCGCACCGCGTCCGGGTAGTCGACCCAGTAGTAGAAGCAGCGGCGCTTCACCGCGTCGTGGATCTCGCGCGTGCGGTTGGAGGTGATCACCACGATCGGCGGCTCGGCGGCGCGCAGTGTGCCGATCTCGGGGATCGTGATCTGCCAGTCGGAGAGCACTTCCAGCAGGTAGGCCTCGAAGGGCTCATCCGTCCGGTCGAGCTCATCGATCAGGAGCACCGGCGCCGCGCCCTTTTTTCCTTCCAGCGCGCGCGCGAGCGGGCGCTTGACGAGGAACTTCTCCGAGAAAATGTCCTGCTGCATCTTCTCCTTCGACTTCTCGCCGGCGGCCTCGGCGAGCCGGATCTCGATCATCTGGCGCGAGTAATTCCACTCGTAGGCCGCCTGCGCGATGTCCAGGCCCTCGTAGCACTGCAGGCGGATGAGCTCGCGCCCGAGCGCGCCCGCGACCACCTTGGCGATCTCGGTCTTGCCCACGCCCGCCTCGCCCTCCAGGAACAGCGGCCGCTGCATGCCGAGCGAGAGGTAAAGGGCCGTAGCGAGGCTGCGGTCGGCGACATAGTCGGCCGAGCCGAGCAGCTCGTGGGTTTCGTCGATCGACTTGGGAAGCGGGCGGGGCATCGGGTACGGAAGCTGGAAAGAGTTTATTTTAGCTTGCGGAGCATGGCGCGCATGACGGCGACATCCTGCCGATCCTGCGGCCGGCCGGCGGCCTTCTTGGAGCGCACGATGTCGCGCAGCGAAGCCGCGTGCAGCTCCACGCCGAAGACTTCGAAGCGTTGCGCATTGCCTCTCAGGTCCTCGTAGCCTTTCGTTCCCGCCGGCTCGAACACGATGTCCAGCCGGCCGGCCGAGGTGACGAGGTTCCACATCTCGGCGCGCGCGAGCGCCGGCGCGCTGATGTCGAACGCGAGCCCCTGGGGGAGGTCCTCCGTGTAGACCCGTGCTTTCAGCTCGCGCAGCGCCGCGGCCAGCCGCTCGAGATTCCCGGCGTCCCGCGCGGGCGTGATGTCCGCGTCCGCGGTGAGCCTCGGGAACCCCTGCAAGCGCGCCGCGAGCGCGCCGACCAGCACGTAGCGCACGCCGTGCCGCGCGAGCACGGTAACGATCCGCTCCGGGTCGAACGGTGCCGCGCCGGGCGCGTCTTCAGACACGGCGCGCCGCGGCGACGAAGCGCGCGGCATTGGCGACTTCGCGCAGGCGCTCTTCGGGCGTGAGGCGAAGGATGCGCGCGACGTCGGCGAGCATGTGGTTCGGCGGCGCGCGGCGCGGGCGCAGCTCGACGCGCAGCTCGAACCCCGCCTCGGCGAGCAGCCGCTCGAGCGTCTCGCCGCCCGGGCTGGTCCGCCCGCGCTCGATGCGCGCGATCACGGACTGCGAGGTGCCGGCGCGGTGCGCCAGCTCCCTTTGCGACAGCCCCGCGCGACGCCTCGCGCGCGCCAGCAGCCGACCCGGCTCGAACAGCGTTTTCATAGGCGAATGATAGCTAATAAGCTCTCAATACGCCAGTGTTCTCGACCTGTCGCGCACCCCTCCGCCACCGCACCGCAACAAACGCGGCGTGAATTTTCCACTTCGAACCCGTGACGCGCGCCGCCGACGGAAGAAGTTGATCGCGCACAATCTGGAGGACGCAACGTCGGGGATAGAGAAGCGCACAATCGCAGCAGGGAAGCGCCCGCCCGGGCGCGAAGGAGGGGTCGGGGGATGGAGCGGCGAGGATTCGTCGCACTGATCGGCGGCGCGCTCGCGCTGCCGCGGCTCGCGTTCGCCCAGGAGCGCGGCAAGGTCCACCGCGTCGTCTACCTCAGCCCGAATCCGGTGCAGACCGTTGCTCCGCTGATGCAGGCGTTGCTGGAAGGCTTGCGCGAGCTCGGATACACGCAAGGCCGCAATCTCGCGTTCGAGATACGCCACGCCGACGGCAAGCTGGAGCGGCTGCCCGAGGTGGCGCGCGAGCTCGTGGCAAGCAAGCCGGACGTGATCGTAACGGGGATCAATATCACGACTCACGCGGTGAGACGGCTGACACGCACGATCCCCATCGTCATGGCGGTCGGCACCGGCGTGGTCGAGGACGGCCTGGTCGCGAGCCTCGCCCGGCCGGGTGGCAACGTCACCGGCGTGACGTGGGACGTCGGGCTGGAAGTGATGCCCAAGCGGTTCGACTTCCTGAAGGAGGCGGTGCCAAATCTCTCGCGCGTTGCGGTTCTATGGGACCAGGGCCAGGACACCAGGGAGTTCAAGGGCGCGATCGAGCAAGGCGGCGCTGCGGCGGGTTTGACGCTGATCTGGATCGACTACGACGACGATCACGAGCAGATGTTCAAGGCCGCGGCGCGCGAGAAAGCGCAAGCGGTGTTCACGAGCGGCGGCGGGAGGTTTTTCAGGCACCGCAAGGTGATCGTGGAGCTCGCTGCGAAGTATCGCCTGCCAGACTCCCACTACTCCGCCGAATTTGTCGAGGCCGGCGGGCTGATCTCCTATGCCCCGAACCTGGCCAACCTGTTCAAGCGCACCGCCGTCTACGTGGACAAGATTCTGCGCGGCGCGAATCCCGCTGAGCTCCCCGTGGAGCGGCCGATCAGGCTCGAGCTGCTCATCAACCTTAAGACCGCGAAGGCGCTCGGCGTCACGGTCCCGCAATCGCTGCTCCTGCGCGCCGACCGGGTGATCGAATGAGCCTAGCGCGCCGCGACGAGCACGCGACCGCCGGCAAGCTCGCGCAGGAATGGGGCGAGCGGCAGCACGCGGACCGCGCCGTCCTGCAACGGGCGGTCGCCCAGATAGACGCCGAATGCGCGGCGAATCACGCCGCGCTCGTGCAGCTCGTTCAATGCGCGCGCGAACTCGGGACGCCAGCGCTCGCTTGCCTTCACTTCGATGCCGATCGCGGCTTTCGGGCGCGTCCATATGAAGTCGATCTCGGTTCCGGAGGGCGTGCGGTAATAGGCAAGCTCGCCGCCGATGCCGGCGTAGGCGATCTGGGCGCGCAGCTCCTGAAAGACGAGGGTTTCGAGAAGCGCGCCGCGCTCGGCGGCATCGAGCGGCTCTCGCAGGCGATGCGCGAGCGCTCGCGCCACGCCGCAATCGAACAGGTAGAACTTCGGGTGCGCGACCTCCTTCACCTTGGCGCGGGGGCGCCAGGCCGGCAGCCAGGCGCCGATCAGGGTATCGGCGAGCACCTCGAAATAGCCCTGCACGGTCGGCCGGGCGACGCCGGCGTCGCGCGCGAGCGACGCGACATTGGTGACCTGCGCATTGGCGAGCGCCGCCACCTCCAGGAAGCGGGTGAAGGTTTCGAGGCTGCGCACCAGGGCTTCGGCGCGGATTTCCTGGGTGAGATAGGTCTCGAGGTAGGCCTCGAGCAGGTCGATGCGCCCGGCGGCGCTGCGCTCGTTGCGAACCAGCGGCAGCGCGCCGAAACGCAGCAGCTCGTCCGGCGCCGGCGAGCCGGCCATCTCCGCCAGCGTCAGCGCGAACATCCGGCGCATCACGACGCGCCCGCCGAGCAGGTTCACGTCCTCGCGGCGCAGCCGGCGCGCGGACGACCCGGTGAGCGCGAACTTCCAGCGGCGCGGCGCGGCGCTGAGCGCGTCGTGCACCTCGTTGAGGAGGGAAGGCAGCTTTTGCACTTCGTCGATCACCACCCAAGACCCCTTCGGCAGCGCGTCGATCTCGCGGCGGAACGCGCCGGGCGCGCGCATCAGCCGCAGCAGCTCGCGGTCGAGCAGCAGGTTGTACCACTGCGCCCGCGGCAGATGGCGGCGCAGCCAGGTGGTCTTGCCCGTGCCGCGCGGGCCGAGGAGCAGGAACGAGCGCGCGGGCAGCGCGAGGCGACGTGTAAACATCGCCGGCATTATAGCGGTGAAAATGCCGTCGATCTATACATATGAGCGAGTGCGGAAAGGCGAACCGGGTGATCGAATGAGGCGGCGCGCTTTCGTCGTCCTCGCCGGCGTGATGCTCGCCGGGCCGCCCGCCCGGGCGCAGCAGCCGCGCACGCTGCGCCGGGTTGGGCTGCTCATGGGCAACTGGCCGGACCCTGCATCGGAGAAGCTGGTCGAGAGGCTGCGCGCCGGCATGCGCGCGCGCGGCTGGGTCGAGGGCAAGACCTTCGCCTTCGAGATCCTGTCGGCGCAGGGCGACAGCAGCCGCTTCCCGGCGATGGCGGCCGAGTTGGTTCGCCGCGAGGTGGATGTCATCATCGCGCCATTGCCCGATCAGGCGCTCGCGGCAAAGAACGCGACGGCGTCGATTCCGATCGTGACCGTCGCGGTGACGGATCCGATAAAGCTGGGACTCATTGAGAGCTACGCCCGCCCCGGCGGAAACGTCACCGGAGGAACGACCGAGGCCGGCTCCGCGATCGTCGTCAAGTATTTCGAGCTTCTTCGGGAAGCGATTCCGGGATTGGCGCGGGTCGCCGTGCTCTGGGATGCCAACCAGCGCTCGGTGGCGGAGTACCTGAAGGAGGCGGAGGGACCGGTGCGCGCGCTGAAGCTCGAGATCCTCGCCCTGCCACTGCGCGACGCCGAGGAGATCGGACCTGCCTTCGCCCGCATGCAAAGGGAGCCCATCGGCGCCGTGATCATGATGGCGGGCCCGATGTTCTTCGCCCACAGGGAGCGGATTGCGGAGCTGGCGCTCAAGCATCGCCTGCCGGTGATGTCCTCGGTGGTCGGGCTGGTCGAGGCGGGGGGCCTCATGCGCTACATCGCGGACTACTACGACCTCTGGGGCCGCTCGGCGCGCTACGTCGACGCCATCCTGCGCGGCGCGAAGCCGGCCGATTTGGCGGTCGAGCAGCCGACCCATTTCACCCTGACCCTCAATCTCAGGACGGCGCGTGCCCTCGGCCTTGCGATCCCGCAATCCATCCTCGTCCGCACCGACCGGGTGATCGAATGAGGCGCCGCAGCTTCCTTGCAGCCGCGGCCGCGACGCTTGTGTCTCGGTACGCCGGCGCTCAACCGGCGGCCGTCCGCCGCGTCGCCCTCGTGCTCACGACCTCGAAGGTGGAGGAGATGCACGGGCCGAATCCATCACATCCGGGAATGCGGGTTTTTCTGGAGGAGCTGCGCCGCCTGGGCCACGTCGAGGGCGAGGGCCTGATCGTCGAGCGCCGCTCGGCCGAGGGTCGATTCGAGCGATTCGGCGAGATCGTCGCCGGCCTGGCGGCGATGCGGACGGAAGTCATCGTGTGCGCGGGCGACAACTCGCTCTACCGGCGGGCGCGCGATGCCGCGGGCGGGGTGCCGATCGTGATGATCGCCTCGAGCGAACCCGATCGCGCCGGCCTGGTCGCAAGCCTTGCGCGACCCGGCGGCACCGTGACCGGCCTCACCATCGACATCGGCCCGGAGATCGAGGCGAAGCGCATGGAGATCCTGAAGGAAGCCTTGCCGGGCGCATCGCGCGTCGCCTACCTCGCGCGCCGCGCCGCCTGGGAACACCCCTATGCGCTCGCGGTGCGCGCTACGGCGAAAAAGTTCGGCGTCGCGCTGGTGCATGTGGAGCACACGCCGGACAACTACGCCTCGGCGTTCGACGAGCTGGAGCGCAACCGGCCCGATGCGCTGTTCGCTTCGTTCAGCGCGGAGACGTTCGGCCACCGGCAGCCGATCGCCGAATTCACGCTTCGTGCGCGCCTCCCGGGCATCTTCCCTTATCGCGAAATCACCGAGCTGGGCGGACTGATGTCCTACGGAACCTCCGCGCCGGACCTGTTCCGCAAGGCTGCGAGCTATGTGGACAGGATTCTGCGCGGCGCGAAGCCCGGCGACCTGCCCATTGAGCGGCCGACGCGGTTCGACTTTGTCGTGAATCTGAGGACGGCGAGGGCGCTCGGCATCCCGCTGCCGCGGTCCATCCTGCTCCGCGCCGACCGGGTGATCGAATGAAGCGGCGCGAATTCGTTGCGCTCCTCGGCGGCGCGCTTGCCGCCCCGGCGGTGCTCGCGCAGCAGGCGGGTCGGAAGTACCGCATCGGCATGCTGATTCCGGTCAGTGCCGCAGCGATTCCGCCGTACCGGGCGGCACTGGCGGAGCAGCTCACGAAGCACGGCTTCGTCGAGGGCCAGAACCTCGAGATCGAAGCGCGCGCCGCCAGCGACTCTTCCCACGAGGATCGGCAGACCGTGCGCGAGATGCTGAACGCGAAGCCAGACGCGCTTTTCACTTGCTTCACCAGCGTTACCTCTAACGCGCTCACGGTCACGAAGACGACCCCGATCGTGTTCGCATGGGTCTACGATCCGGTCGCCGCCGGCATCGTGAAGAGCTTTGCGAGGCCTGGGGGCAATGCGACCGGCGTCACCAATCGGGTAGGCGAGCTGCTCGCGAAGCGGCTCGAACTGGCCCTGGAGCTCGTGCCCGGGGCGAAGCGCGTTGGACTGATCGGGGGAGGGCCCGGAGCAACGTGGGACGTGCTCCTAGCGGATGTGCGCAAGGCGGCGGCGGGTCGCGGGGTGGAGCTGATTCACGCGCCGGTCCAGGGAAGCGTGGAGGGCGCCCTGAGCAGGGCAACGGATGGCGGCGCCCAGGCAGCGATATTTCTCTTTCCGTATGTCTTCGCGCCGATAGGCACCGAAACCGGGATCCGATTCGTGCGCGAGAAGCGCCTGCCGGCACTATACATGGACGTCGCGGCCGCGGAAAACGGCGGCCTGATCTCGCTCGGGACGAACTTCCTGGGCGACATCCGGCGCGGTGCCGATCTGCTGGCGAAGGTGTTGCGCGGCGAGAAGCCCGCAACGATCCCTATCGACCAAGCGGCACGCTTCGAGCTGGTGGTCAACCTCAAGACGGCCAGGGAACTCGGGCTCGCGATCCCGCAGTCGATCCTGCTCCGCGCCGACCGGGTGATCGAATGAAGCGGCGCGCGTTCGTCGGGGGCTTGTGCGCCGCTCCGCTGGCATGGGCCCGGCCTGCGCGCGCTCTGCCCCGTGTCGGGATCGTCCTCGCCAGCGCGCCGCTCGCCACGATGCAGGGCGAGGAGCCCGCCGAGACGGTGATGCGCGGCTTCCTGGACGGGCTGCGCGCGCTCGGCTACGCGGAGGGCAGGGACATCGTGATCGAGCGGCGCAGCGCGGAGGGCAAGTTCGAGCGGCTGGAGACGATCCTGCGCGGGCTCGCGCAGGCGCCGGTGGACGTGATCGTGGTCACCGGGGCTCCTATGGTGCTCGCCGCCAAGAAGGTCACTTCGACGGTGCCGATCGTGGCGACGGGCATGGGAGATCCCGTGGCCTCAGGCATCGTCGCGAGCCTCGCGCGCCCGGGCGGAAACATCACTGGGGTGACGCCGAGCTTCGGTCCCGAGCTGGGCCTGAAGCGGCTGGAGCTCATTCGAGAGATGCTCCCGGAGGCACGCCGCATCACGTGGCTCGGCTTGAAGCAGGAGTGGGACTACCCGGCGCACAAAGAGATGCGAAGCAAAGCGGCGGCGATGGGTATGTCGCTGACGCTGCTCGCGGCGCGGCTGCCGGGTATCGAGGCGACCCTTGTGGAGCTCGAGCGCGAGCGTCCCGATGCGTTGTACGCTCCTCCATCCGCGTCCATGTTCGTGCACACCAAGGCGATCGCTGCGGCGGCAAGGAGGCTGGGCGTGCCTGATTTCTACGGCTGGTCGGAGGGGCCCGAGGCCGGGGGGCTCGCTTCCTACGGCCATAGCCCGTCCGACCTTTTCCGCCGCGCCGCGGGCTACGTGGACCGCATCCTCAAGGGGGCGAAGCCGGCCGACCTGCCGATCGAGCAGATGGACCGCTACCCGCTCGTCCTGAACCTGAAGACGGCGCGCGCGCTTGGTCTCAAAGTCTCGCAGTCCCTGTTGCTGCGCGCCGACCGGGTGATCGAATGAGGCGGCGAGACATCCTCGCGGTGCCGCTGGCGCTTGGCATGCTGATGCAACTGCGGTCTGCCGGGGCGCAGCCGGCAAGCGGCGTGCTGGCGATCGCGATCCTGGACGATGCTTCGGAGGATGCGCGCCCCGAGCTCTGGAAAGTATTCTCGAAGCGGCTGGCGGAGCTGGGGTACGTGGAGGGCAAGAACTTGCGCGTCGACAAGCGCTATGCCGGCGGCGTTTCTGAACGGCTCGGGACGCTCGCCGCCGAGGCGGTGGCGCGTGGGCCCGCCGTGATCGTCGTCGCCGGCACGCCGTCGGCGCTCGCGGCCAGGCGGGCGACCGGGACCATTCCGATCGTGATCGCCGGGCTTGCCGATCCGGTCGGCGTCGGGCTGGTGGCGAGCCTCGCCCGGCCGGGCGGCAACGTCACCGGACTGTCGATCGTTACCGGTGACGCCGGCCCGAAATGGCTTGATCTACTGCGCGAGATCGCCCCCGCCGCGAGGCGCATCGCTTTCCTGACCGACGCCAGCAACAAGGGCGCGCAGCTCGTGTACGCGAGGCTGGAGGAGCACGCGCGGCGACTGAACGTGGCGGCCCGATTGTTCGACGGCCGCGAGCAGGCGGCGCTGGAGCAATCTCTCGACGCGATCGCGCGCGAGAGATTCGGCGGGCTCATCGTCAGCGCCACCGCGGTGCTCCTCAAGCACCGCGATCGAATCGTCCGGTTCGCGGCGCAGGCGCGCATTCCCGCGCTCTACGGACGGCGCGACTATGCGGACGCGGGCGGGCTGCTGTCCTACGCGGCCGAGTTTCCCGTCATTTACGCGCGGGCAGCCGACTACGTCGATCGAATCGCCCGCGGAGCGAAGCCCTCGGAGCTTCCCGTCGAGCAACCGAACATCGTGCGCATGGTGACCAACTTGAAGGCGGCGCGCGCCCTGGGCATCAATGTCCCGCAGTCCATACTGCTCCGATCGGACGAGGTGATCGAATGAAGCGGCGCGACGTGATCTCTCTTGCTGCGCTGGCCGTGACGGCGCTGCCGCTCGGCGCCTGGCCGCAGGGGCAGAAGAAGCGCATCGGCGTGCTCGGCGTCGGCGTCTCGAGCAGCGAGCAGGTGCAGTACGCGCGGCTGCATTTCATCGCGCTGCTGCGTCGCGCTGGACTGGAGGAGGGCCGCAACATCGAGATCGAGTGGCGCCAGGCCGAGGGCGACGCCTCGCGCCTGCCGGCGCTCGCCGCGGAGCTGGTCCGGCTGAAGGTGGACGTGATCGTCGCCTCCTTCAACCAGTCGATCATCGCCGCGCGCGGCGCCACGCGCACGATCCCGATCGTGATGCTGAACGCCCTGTCGCCGGTGGAGCGGGGCTTCGTCGCGAGCCTGGCGCGCCCGGGCGGCAACGTCACGGGCACCGCCTGGAGCTCGCCCGAGACCATGGGCAAGATCATCCAGGTGATCAAGGAGGCGGCGCCGCGCGCGAAGCGGCTTGCGATCATCGGCAACGCCGCGTTCCCCGGCGACAACACGTACCGGGAAGTCGCGGTCGACAGCTCCGCGAGGCTCGGCATGGCGGTGGAGTTCTTCGCCGCCAACCGTCCCGAGGAGGTGGGCGCCGCGCTGGAGCGCGTGGCGGCCTACAAGCCGCAGGCGCTGTACGCGGCGCTCGACACGGTGCTCGTCGGCAGCGTGCAGGAAATCGCCGAGTTCTCGCGCAGGAAGAAGCTGGTCTCGATGTCCACCGCGCCGCAGTACGTCGACGTCGGCGGATTGCTGTACTACGGCCCGGACTTCGAGGAGCTCGCCGAGCGCACGGTGAGCTTCGTGGTGCGCATCCTCGCCGGCGCGAAGCCGGCCGACCTGCCGGTGGAGCTGCCGACCAACTACAAGCTGATCGTCAGCAAGCGCGCCGCGAGCGCGATCGGCTACAAGATCCCGCCGGGGCTGCTCGCCCGCGCTGACCGGGTGATCGAATGAAGCGGCGCGCGCTTTTGGGTGCATTTGCTGCGCTCTGCATTTGGGTCGGCACGCACGCTGCCGGCGCATCGCAGCGCATTGCATTCCTGGGCGTCACGCCGGCCGATTCCGTGACCACGCGCAATACGCTGGACGGATTCCGGAAGGGCTTGACTGAACACGGCCTGATCGAAGGCCGGGACTACACGATCGAGTTCGCGGCCGAGCCGCGCATCGCGCAGCTGGGTGCGCGCGTCGCCGAGCTGATCGCGCGCAAGCCCGCGCTCCTCGTTGCCATCACGACCCCTGCCGCGCAGGCCGCTGCCAGGGCGACTCGCGACATCCCGGTCGTTTTCGGCGTCGTGAGCGACCCGGTCGGAAGCGGAATCGTCACGAGCCTGGCGCGCCCGGGCGGGAACGTCACCGGCGTGAGCAACATGCTTCCCGCGCTGAGCGGCAAGCTGCTGGAGCTGGCGCGCGCGTTGCTGCCGGGACTCTCGCGCGCGGCGGTGCTGTGGAATCCGGACAACCCGGCAAAGGTGATCGAAGCCGAAGAGCTTCGCATCGCGGCGAAAAGCACGGGCGTGGCGCTCGAAGAACTGCCGGCGCGCTCCGCGGGCGAGATCGAGCGCGCGCTTGCGCCCGGAAAGGATCGGCCGAAGCTGCTGGTCATTCTTGGCGAAACGCTGACCCAGGCAAACCGCGCGCGGATCGCGCAGCTGGCGCTCGCGGGCCGCATGGCGGTGGTGTCCAACTTAAGCACGCACACGCAGGCGGGGGGCGTGCTGTCCTATTCGCCCGATTACCGTGAGCTGAATCGCCGCCTCGGAGCGTTCGCCGCGAGGATACTGAAAGGGGCAAGGCCCGAGGATTTGCCGGTCGAGCTGCCAACCAGGTTCGAACTGCTGGTCAATCTCAAGGCTGCGAAAACCCTGGGCATCCAGGTTCCGCAGACGCTGCTGCTGCGCGCCGACCGGGTGATCGAATGAAGAGGAGCAGTCCAACGTAGGGGTGGTTCTTTCTCAAAGGAGGAGTCATGGCAACGTTCATCGTGCTGGGACGCTTCACCGACCAGG
>JBFLYF010000129.1:0-8579 GCA_040756795.1 Pseudomonadota bacterium | reverse complement strand
GGCGCGCGCCGGTAGGCCGCGCCCAGCACCAGGAAATATACGCTGGTCGCGAGCGCCGATACGACCAGCAGACCGACGAGATTCAGCGACCATTGGGCTTGAGTGGCGAGTGAATACAGCGACCACGGACCGAGGACGACAAGATAACCGACCAGCGCCCACCAGAGAAACCGGGTGTCGGGATGGCTCGCCCGCGCCAGCAGGTTCCAAGCGACGTGCATCAGTACAGCCGCCGTCAATGCCAGCGCTGCGGCGGTCATGGCTGGAGTTTCACGGACAGAACCAGAATATGTAGGTTGGGGTGAGCACAGCGAACCCCAACAAACCTATCATTCTCCATACTCGAAGTCAGTTTCACTCTGATTTCCTGCGGCCCAATCCAGACCCATAATGCCACGAGCGATGAACTGGTGGATACTCGAATGAGGCCAATCCACCGGCCTTTTCACATAGCCATGCTTCACCGGGTTATAGTGAATGTAATCCAGGTGGCGCTCATAATCCTTTTCATCACGTAACAAATGCTCCCAGAAGCGACGCTGCCAGATGCCCCGCTCGCCTTTTGTCATCCGGCTTCTGTTGCGCTCTTCACTCACCGGCAGCCTTCGCGAAAACCCAGCCTTGATCAGCATCCAGCGGGTGGAAAAATCCCTGTCGTTCTCCGGTAATGTCCAGATGGCATGAAGATGGTCAGGGAGCACAACCATGGCGTCAATGCGAAATGGATGCCGGGATTGTACTTCGCGGATTACCGTTCGCAGAACATCGGCATGATCCACCAGCAATGCTTGGCTCCGATCGGCAAGATTGACGGTGAAGAAATAGCTGGCTCCGGAAACCTCTGCGCGGCGGTAACGCATGAAGGCATATGCTCAATAATATTTTGTTGGGGTTCGTTTCACTCACCCCAACCTACATGAAAACCGATTACCAGGCACGCAGGTGGAGTGAGCGCAGTACGTAGGTTGGGGTGAGCGCAGCGAACCCCAACGTAATTGCTCAAGCCCTCGATATCAGGCTTGTTGGGGTTCGTTTCACTCACCCCAACCTACATGAAAGCTAATTACCCAGCAATTTGAGAAATTGCTTTTCATCCAGCATCGTAATCCCCAGCTTCTCTGCTTTATCGGCCTTGGAGCCGGGATCCTCGCCCACGATCACGTAATCGGTTTTCTTCGACACACTGTCTGTAACTTTGGCGCCGAGCGTCTGGAGTTTGCGCCGGGCCTCGTCGCGGCTCATGGAAGCCAGGCCGCCGGTGAGCACGAAGGTCTTGCCGGCGAGCGGCGAATCCTTCCTCGCTTTCACGGGTTTGGGCCAATGTATGCCGGCCTTGAGCAGGTCGCGGATCACGGCGCGGTTGTGCTTTTCGTGGAAAAAACTGGATATGTCATCCGCCATGGCCGGGCCGATGCCGTGAATGGCCTCCAGCGTTTCGCGTTTCGCATCCATGATCTCGTCGATCGCGCCGAAATGGTCGGCCAGCAATTGCGCCGTGGCCTCGCCCACCTGCGGAATGCCGAGCGCGTGCAGGAAGCGCGCGAGCGTGGTGTCCTTGCTCTTCTCGATCTGTTCCAGCAGGTTCTGCGCCGATTTCTCGGCCATGCGTTCGAGATCGGCCAGTTCGTCCTTTTCGAGCCGGTAGATGTCGGCCACGGTTTTCACCATGCCCTTGTCCACCAGTTGCTGTACCAACTTGTCGCCCAGACCCTCGATGTCCATGGCGTGGCGCGAGGCGAAATGCAGGATCGCGCCCATGCGTTGCGCCGAGCACACCAGCCCGCCCATGCAGCGGTGCGCCGCCTCTTCCTCCTCGCGGATTACCTCGGAGCCGCACACCGGGCACTTGTCCGGCATGTGCCATTTGCGCGTACCGCGCGGGCGCTTGTCCTTAATCACGCCCACGACCTCGGGAATCACGTCGCCGGCGCGGCGCACGATCACGGTGTCGCCGATGCGCACGTCCTTGCGTTCGACCTCGTCCTGGTTGTGCAGCGTCGCATGCGTCACGGTGACGCCGCTGACCTGCACCGGCTTCAGCACCGCCACCGGCGTGACCACGCCGGTGCGTCCGACTGATGCGAGAATATCCTCGACCACCGTGGTTTCTTCCTGCGCCGGCAGCTTGTGCGCGATGGCCCAGCGCGGCGCGCGCGCCGTGTAACCGAGGCGTTCGCGCGCGGCGAGGTCGTCCAGCTTGTACACCACGCCGTCGATCTCGAACGGCAGCTTGTCGCGCTTCGCGAGAATGTCCTGGTAGTACCTGAGGCACTCCTCCACGCCGTGCACCACGCGGAAAAATTCGGTGACGCGGAAACCCCACTCCTTGAGATGTTTCGATACCTCCGAGTAGAGTTTGGCGACGGGCTTCGAGGTTTCGCCCAGACCCCAGGGAAAGAAACTCAGCGGCCGCGCGGCGGTGATACGCGGATCGAGCTGGCGCAAGGAACCGGCGGCGGCGTTGCGCGGATTGGCGAACACCTTGCCGCCCTGTTTCAATTGCTCGGCGTTCAGCCGCTCGAAATCCTTTTTCGGAATGACAACTTCACCGCGGACCTCGAGAACCTCCGGCCAACCCTTGCCCTGCAAATGCAGCGGCACGGTCTTGATGGTGCGCACGTTCACCGTCACGTCCTCGCCGGTAGTGCCGTCGCCGCGCGTGCCGGCCTGCACCAGCACGCCGTTTTCATAACGCAGGCTGACCGAAGTGCCGTCGAACTTGGGTTCGGCGGTGTAGGCCACGGCGCCTTCGGTTTCGAGGCCCTTGCGCACGCGCTGGTCCCAGTCGCGCGCCTCCTCGTCGTCGAAGGCGTTGTCCATCGAAGTCATGGGGATGGCGTGCCGCACCTCGCCGAATTCTTCCGAGGGTTTGGCGCCGACGCGCTGGGTCGGCGAATCCGGCGTGATCAACTGGGGATGATCGGACTCGATCTGTTGCAACTCGCGCAACAGTTTGTCGTACTGCGCGTCGGAGATGACGGGCTGGTCGAGGACGTAGTAGCGGTAATTGTGATGATTGATCTCGTTACGCAAGGCTTCGGCGCGCTTGCGTAACTTGTCGATCCCGCTCATGGGGTGGCGGCTTCGTTGAACAGCTTGAGCGCGGTTTCGCTGCCGGGCGGAATCCCGTAGGCGCGCATCTTTTCCTCGATTTCCTCGATCTGGTGATGGATCACCGCGATGCCCTTGTCGGTGAGCGGGCGGCGGTTCTGGTCCTGCAGGCTGCCGCCCAGGGCGTCGGCGATCTGGCGCGCGGCCGCCACCATGCGATCGAAGGTCACGCCCGGCTGAAACGCGCAGGGCACGCTCATGAACAGGCTCAGCCCGCTGGTCACGAAGCTGTCCCAGGCGGCGCTGTCGAAGCCGCTGGTCTCGTCCAGGTTCGCCAGGCTGAACAGGTGCCGGCCTCCCGGCGCGACCTCGTTCTTCCTGTGAAACAGGTTGCGGGCGCCCAGTTCCAGGCCGGCGTTGCGCGCCGCCGTCTCGATGACACGCCCCGCGAAGGACGGCGTCGCAGCGGGCACCACGTGGATCCCGGCGATGACGTCATAGGTATCGCAAAACGCCTGCAAGTCCGCGGCGCGCGCCAGGCCGGCCTCGAAGGCCTCCGGCAGTTTCGTCGGCCGTTGCAACGCGTCGGCCAGCTTCAGGCCGATCTGCATGAAGGCATTGAGTTCGGATTCGTCGATCGGGCCGCGCGGATCGGTCAGCTGGATCACCAGCTTGAGATCGTCGTACTCGGTGGTGCCGGGATCGAGTTCGAGGTCGGACCAGCGCTCGGTGCCGTGATGGCGCCCGTACAGGTGGCGCGGCTTGTTGAGGTTGTATTCGTTTTGCCGGTACACGGAGAGCGCGGCGTCGCGCAGCACCGGTCCCGCGCCCGGCAGATCGATGACGAAATCGATTTTTTCGTCCGGCAGGTACTGGCGTCCGGGCTCGGCGCGGGGACGAACGCGGCGCTGGAATCCCGGCTTGAGATTGAGCGGCATGGTGGCCATCTCCTCGAGCACGCGGATTTCCTTGCGCAACACGTCTTCGCGGGCTTTCTCGGGGAGGGTCACTTCGAGATCGGTGCGCAGGACCTTGTCGCTGCCCTGCTCGCGCGCGGTATCGGGCTGGCCGGGGCGCACCGGCAACAGTTCCTCGGGCAGACCGCCGAGATGGGGCTCCGGCCGCGAGCGCGGGCGGCGCAGCCGGGACATGTCGTAGGTGGTCAGGGCGACAACGACGACAATGACGATTCCAATGAAGAGCAGTGCATACTGCAGGTTCATTACTGCGCGACCATCTCCATGGCCTGATCCACGTCCACCGCCACCAGGCGCGACACGCCCGGCTCGGACATGGTGACGCCGATCAGGATGTCGGCCATTTCCATGCTGATCTTGTTGTGCGTGATGTAGACCAGCTGGGTCTTGTCCGACAGGGTCTTCAGGGTTTCGCAATAACGGATGACGTTGGCGTCGTCCAGCGGCGCGTCCACCTCGTCCAGCAGGCAGAACGGCGCCGGGTTGAGCTGGAAGATGGAGAACACCAGCGCCACCGCGGTGAGCGCCTTCTCGCCGCCCGAGAGCAGGTGAATGGTGCTGTTGCGCTTGCCCGGCGGGCGCGCCATGACCGACACGCCGGTTTCGAGCAGGTCGTTGTCGGTCATTTCGAGATGCGCGCTGCCGCCGCCGAACAGTTGCGGGAAGAAAGTCTGGAAATATTCGTTGACCTGGTCGAAGGTCTCCTTGAAGCGCGTGCGCGTCTCGCGGTCGATCTTGCGGATCGCCTCTTCCAGCGTGGCCAGCGCCTGCGACAGGTCCTCGCACTGCTTGTCGAGATAGGTCTTGCGCGTGTTGGCCTCCTCGAATTCCTCGATGGCCACCAGGTTGATCGGTCCGAGGCGCTCGATGCGCGCGGTCACCTGCTCCAGGCGCGCGGCCCATTCGGTCTCGTTGGCCTCGGGCGGCATCTCGGCGCGCACCGCCTCGACTTCGAAGCCGGTCTCGCGCAGCTGGTCGGCGACGGTGTCGCGGCGCACCGCCAGTTCCTGGCGCGCCACGCGCTCGGTTTCGTGCTGTTCGCGGATTTCCCCGGTCTTGTGCTCTTCCCGCGCGCGCGCCTGCTCCTGCTCGCGCAAGTGCGTTTCGAGTTCGGTCACCGCCTGGCGCGCCGCATTCAGGCGCTCCTCGATGCCCAGACGCTGGCGCAGGAATTCATCCAGCTGCTGGCGATAGCCCGGCGTCGGGTCCTGTTCATCCGAAAGCGCCAGCGACAGCTGTTCGCGCCGCGCGATCAGCTGCTGCAACTGCCCCTCGAGGCGCGCGTGGCTGGCGCGCGTGGCCTCGAAGGCGGTCTGCTGCGTTTCGCGCTCGATTTCGAGGCGGTGCACGTTGTCACGCGCCGCGGATTCCTGCGCCCGCGCCTGCTCCACCGCGTCCAGCAGGGATTGGCGGTTCTGCTGCAATTGCGCGCGCCGCTGTTCATGCTCGCCGCCGGTGGCCTCGGCCTGGCGCAGCAACTCGCCCGCGGCGGCAATCTCGGCCTGGTCGCGGCCCAGCTGTTCGCTGATTTCATTCTGCTCGTGGCCGATTTGCGCGCGCCGCGATTCCAGCTGCGACAGCCGCGCCTGCTTGTGTCCCAGCTGCTCGCGCAGCCGCGCGCGCTCGCGATTGCTCTCGCTCAGATCGCGGGTGAGCTCGTCGCGCTCGTCTTCATTATTCTGCAACTGCGTGTCGAGCTCGGCGATGGCCGCCTGCAGGTTGGCGAGCTTGTTCTGCCACTCATTCAAATCGGATTGCAGCGTCTCGATCTCGCGCTCGCGCAGCAGCCAGCCGGCGCGCGCGCCCTTCTCGCTGCCGAGGCTCAGCCAGTTGCGGCCGACCCAGGCGCCGTCGCTCGTGACAATCGATTCGCGTGCGGACAGCGCATGGCGCATGGTCAGCGCCTGCTCCAGCGATTCGGCGACGTACACGCCTTCGAGCAATGGCGCGAGGTCGATGTCGCCGTGCACTTTGTCGAGCAGCGCCGGGCGCGTCGCGCGCGGGTGATCGCCGGAGGCGCCCTGCTCGATGAACGTGACCTGCGCCTGGTCATAACCGGCGGCCGCGGAGGCGATCTGCTCCATCTTCGACACGCACACGGCGCCGAGATTGATGCCGAGCACGCGCTCGACGGCCTTCTCCCAGCCGGACTCGACCTTGAGCAGGCGCGCCAGGCGCGGCGCCCGGTCGAGACCCCGACCGTGCAGCCACTCGCCCAAAGCCGCGTCGCTCTCGCCCTGCGCCGCCGCCTGCAGTTCGCGCAGCGAGGCCAGACGCGCCTCGCCACTCTGTTTCTGGCCGCGGATCTCGGCCAGCTCGTCATCCAGCTCGTCGCGCCGGTCGCGCAGCTCGCGCAGGCGCGATTCGATCTCGCCGATCGAGCGCTCCCGCGCCTCGCAGGATTCGTCCAGCTCCGCCACCTGCGTGGCCAGGGCGCTGGCCGGCTCTTTTTCCAGCTCTGCGGAAATCGTCGCGGCTTCCTGTTCCAGACGCGCCTGGCGGCTCGTCAGCTGTTCGATATGGCTCTCCAACTGGCGCGTGCGCGCGGTCTGGACCTCGCGCACCTTGGCCGGTTCGGCCGCGGCTTCGCTGAAGGATTGCCACTCGCTCTGCCAGTCCTGCATGGCGCGCTCGGCCTGCGCGCGGGCCTCGGCGGCGGCGTCACGCGCGCGGGTCAGTTCTTCCAGCTGCGGCGCCAGTTCTTCCAGACGGTGCTGGAGCTCCTGCATGCGCGTGACATCCGATTGCAGATGCGCGCTGGCCTCGCTCCAGGCGCGGTTGATCTGCTCCTGCTCGCGTTCCTGGTTTTCGCGCGTCTCGCGCGCGTGCTGGATGGCCTGCTCCAGGCGCGAAACCTCGGCGCCGACGGAATAGAACTCGGCCTGCACCGCGTTGAACTGGTCCACCGTTTCGGTCTGCTGGGCGCGGATTTTCTCGATCTCGGCCTCGATGCCGCGCTGCGCCGCCAGCACCGCGTCGAGCGCGGTCTGCTGTTGCGCCAGCAACATGTCCTGGCTCTGCACCTTGGCGTCGAGCTCCTGCCAGCGCAGCACCAGCAACTGCGCGCGCGTCTGGCGCTCTTCCTGTTTCAGTTCCTTGTAGCGCGCCGCGGCGCGCGACTGGCGGTGCAGCTTCGAGAGCTGCGTCTCGAGTTCCTTGCGGATGTCATCCACGCGCGTCAGGTTCTCGCGCGTGTGCTTGATGCGGTTCTCGGTCTCGCGGCGGCGCTCTTTATATTTGGAAACGCCGGCGGCCTCCTCGAGGAAGCCGCGCAGGTCTTCCGGCTTGGCCTCGATGATGCGCGTGACCATGCCCTGCTCGATGATGGAGTAGGCGCGCGGCCCGAGGCCGGTGCCGAGGAAAATGTCGGTGATGTCCTTGCGCCGGCACTTGGTCTTGTTGAGGTAGTAGTCGGACTGCCCGTCGCGCCCGGCCTCGCGCCGGATGGAAATCTCGGCGTACTTGGCGTACTCGCCGCCGGCGCGGCCGTCGGTGTTGTCGAAGATGAGCTCGACCGAGGCCATGGCCACCGGCTTGCGCGCATTGGAGCCGTTGAAAATGACGTCGGCCATGGAGTCGCCGCGCAGGTTCTTGGCCGACATCTCGCCCATGACCCAGCGCACGGCGTCTATAATGTTGGACTTGCCGCAACCGTTCGGGCCGACGATGCCGATGAGGTTGCCGGTGATGGGGACAGTGATGGGTTCGACGAAGGATTTGAAGCCGGAAAGCTTGATTGTTTTAAGTCGCATCGGGTCTCGTTTAATGTCTGCCTACTGCGCTTCGCTTCGTTCGTCCGGTCATAATCAGATTCCTGTCCACCGGCCTAAAGTAAGCTACAATTTTACAGGGATTTTCTACTAACTACAGCCAGTCCATGCCAAGCCAGCCCAGCAAGAATCTGGATACCTTCCCCAATCCTCAACCGGGGCGGGATTATATCATTGAGATCGAATGTCCGGAGTTCACCTGTCTGTGCCCCAAGACCGGCCAGCCGGACTTCGCCACGCTGTCCCTGGAGTACGTCCCGGACCGGCGCTGCGTGGAACTGAAGTCGCTGAAGCTGTACGTCTGGTCCTACCGCGACGAGGGCCATTTCCACGAGGACGTGACCAACCGGATCCTGAACGATCTGGTGGACGTGCTGCACCCGCGCTACCTGCGGCTGCGGGCCAAATTCAACGTGCGCGGCGGGCTCTATACCACGGTCGAGGTCACGCACCGCCAGGACGGCTGGCAGGCCCCGCCTCCGCCACCGTCCGATCTGCCGCGCGAGGTCCAGCAGCTGCCGGGCAAGGATGCCGCGGCCGCGGCACCTGATCTTACGAAACATGCGCGAAGCGCATACAGCACGCCTCCCTCTCCCCCTCGCGGGAGAGGGAATGAGGGAGAGGGGGCCTCTTCCTCCGCCGCCGCCAAATCAGCCCCGAAACCCCGCAACCCGGTAAAACTGACCGAGCCGGTCATCCCGCCCGCGCCCGCGCCGAAAAACCGCCATCCGGCGCCGGCGCCGGAACCCGAGCCATCGGCCAGCGAACGCTTCCGCATGCT
>JBFLYF010000128.1:0-8604 GCA_040756795.1 Pseudomonadota bacterium | reverse complement strand
GGCCGAGCTGCATCGCAGCAACCTGTCGCGCGCGATTCTCAAGGGCGCGAACCTCTCCAAGGGCGACTTCGGCCGCTCGGTGTTCGACGGCGCGGATCTCACCGGCGCAGTGCTGCGGCACTCGAATCTCGCGCGCGCCAGCTTCGCGGGCGCGAAGCTCTCCGGCGCGGACCTGGCGAAAGCCCGTACCTTCGGCGCGCGCTTCGCGGGGACGGACCTCTCCGGGGTGAAGGGATTGACCCAGGAGCAGCTCGACGTCGCGTGCGGCGACGCGAAGACGAAGCTCCCCGCGGGCCTCAAGGCGCCGGCCTCATGGCCCTGCGCGCAGTAAGCAGGCGCTATTCGCCGAACAGCGGGATGATCTCGTAGCGGCAGAAGACCGGACCGCAGTCGGCGAGCAGCGTTCCCATGAGGAGCAGCACCGGCTTTTGCCATGGATTGCGGTCGAGCTTGCAGAGCAGCAGGTAGCCGCCCGGATAGTCCGGCGGCTGCCTGAGCCGGTCCACCGCGCGGTTCAGATCGATGCAGGACTCGATCTCGGCGCCCGAGCGCAGCAGCGTCTCGAGATCGGGCCGCGCGGCGACGGCGCGCGCCAGGCGGTCTCGCGCGTACTTCAGGGCGAAGCGCGGCTGAAACAGCAGCCTCTCGGGAAAGACGCGGATCGCGTCGAAGATCTCCGCGCTGCTCCCGAACAGGACCATGCATCCGGCCGCCGGCGCGCATTCGAGTTTCACCCGCAGGGGCGGCCCATCCTCCCCGCCGCGGGGGGGAAAGCGCGCCTCGTAGCCGCCCAGGTATGCCGGGTCGACGGGATCGGGCAGCGGGCCCGGCGACTGCGCGAGCGCGCTGGAGGCGGATGCGAGCAGGCAGCAGGCTGCGGCCCAGGCGCGCCCGGTCACGGGACACCCGGTGCTTCAGTGCAAGGTGGCGCGGCGGCCCTCGTAGATTCCCTGTAGCAGCCGCAGCGACCCTCGGCAGATCGCCTCGTGGGTGAGAGCGTGGCCGAGGTGCTCGATGACGTCGAGCGTCACCGGCACGTGCAACCCGGCGAGCACGCGCGCGGCGCGCTCGGCGTACACGCGCGAGACCACCGAGTCGTAGCCGCCGTGCACCAGGTGGATGCGCGAGGCCATGCGCGTGCCCGGGTGCGGCAGCTGCGCAAAGCGCGCGCTGTAGGCGACCACCGCGCCGGCGAGCTCGGGCATTGCTTTGGCCGCCTCGAGCGCCACCGTGCCACCCTGCGCGTAGCCGATCAGCACGGTGCGCTCGCGCGGCACGCCGTGGTTGGTCTGCTCGCGCCGCACCAGGTGCTCGATCCTCGGCAGGATCGCCGAGACGCGCGCCATGCGGTTGTCCTCGGAGAGGTTCTTGGTGGAGAACCACTGGTTGCTCGCCGGGGCTTTGCCATAAAGAAAAAAGCCGCTCGGTACGACCAGAGCGGCGGAAGGGAACCGGCCCTGGTACTTGAAGGCTGCGGGGATCATCGAGCGGGCGTCCGCGCCGCTCGCGTGCAGGAACACAAACAGGTGGCGGGCGGGATGCTCCGGGGTGGGCCCGAAGCGGTAGACCTGCTGCATCGAGCCATTCTCGCGCCGTTGCCGCCGTTCTGTAAACTGCCCGCAGCCGAACGCGCGAATCCCGAGGTAACTCCATGCAGAAAAAGAGCTTCTTCGCCATGCTGTGGGCGCTCACGCGGCCCTACTGGGTCTCGGAAAAGCGCGGCCGGGGGCTGGTGCTGCTCGCCACGGTGGTTGGCCTTGCCCTGATGCTGGTGTGGCTCGAGGTGCAGTTCAACACCTGGAACCGCGAGTTCTACAACACCTTCGAATCGCGCGACCAGGACGAGTTCTTCCGCCAGCTCGGCATGTTCACGCTGCTCGCCGTGCTCTACATCGTGCTGCAGGTCTACCGCATCTACTTCCAGCAGATGCTGATCATCGAATGGCGCAGCTGGCTCACCGAGCGCTACCTCGGCGACTGGCTGAGGGACCGCGCCTACTACCGCCTGCAGCTGCTCGACCGCGGCACCGACAACCCGGACCAGCGCATCGCCGACGACCTGAACATCTTCGTCGACCTGACGCTCTCGCTCTCGCTCGGGCTGCTCTCGGCGGTGGTGACGCTGGTCTCGTTCGTCGGGATCCTCTGGGTGATCTCGGGCGCGCTCAGCGTCGCGGGCTTCGAGATCCCCGGCTACATGGTCTGGGTGGCGCTCGCCTACGCGGTGGTCGGCACCTGGCTCACGCACCTCATCGGCCGGCCGCTCATCGGCCTGGACTTCAACCAGCAGCGCTTCGAGGCGAACTTCCGCTTCTCGCTGGTGCGGCTGCGCGAGAACGCCGAAGGCGTGGCGCTGTACCGCGGCGAGGGCGGCGAGCTCGAGAACTTCCGCGCGCGCTTCGCCAACGTCATCACCAACTGGTGGCTGAGGATGCTCAAGCAGAAGCAGCTCACCTGGTTCACCTCGTTCTACGGCCAGGTCGCGATCATCTTCCCGTTCGTGGTGGCTTCGCCGCGCTTCTTCTCCGGTGCCATGCCGCTCGGCGGCATCTTCCAGATCGCCTCGGCCTTCGGCCAGGTGCAGGGGGCGCTGTCCTGGTTCATCGGCGCCTACCAGAGCTTCGCCAACTGGAAGGCCACCGTGGACCGCTTGACCGGCTTTACCGCGGCGCTCGAGCAGGCGCGCGAGGCGGCCGAGCGGCTGGACGGCGAGCGCGCCGAAGGCGCCGAGAAGGCGCTGACGCTCGAGCGCCTCGAGCTCGGCCTGCCGCAGGGCAAGCCGCTGCTCGCGCCGACCACGCTCACGCTCAAGGAGGGCGAGTCGGTGCTCGTCACCGGCCCCTCGGGCGCGGGCAAGTCGACGCTGTTTCGCTCGATCGCCGGGATCTGGCCGTACTGGCGGGGCAGGGTCCTGCTGCCCAGGGGCGCGAAGCTGCTCTTCCTGCCGCAGCGGCCCTACCTGCCGATCGGCACGCTCAAGTACGCCGCCTGCTACCCGGCCGACGCCGCGGCGATCGCGGACGAGACGGTGCGCGAGGCGCTCGGCGCGGTGGGCCTCGCGCACTTCGCGCAGGACCTCGCGCGCGACGAGAACTGGGCGCAACTGCTCTCGGGCGGCGAGCAGCAGCGCCTCGCCATCGCGCGCGCGCTGCTGGTGCGGCCCGACTGGCTCTTCATGGACGAGCCGACCGCGGCGCTGCCCGACGACGCGCAGGCGGCGCTCTACCGGCTGCTGAAGCAGCGCCTGCCGCGCGCCACGCTGGTGTCGATCGGCCACCGCGCCGAGCTCGCTCAGTTCCATGAGCGAGCGCTCGCCTGGCGCGGCCAGGCGCTCAGCCCAGTATGATGCAAGTCGTGGTGCCGTGGGCGTAGAGCCTGCCCGCGGCATCCTCGATGCGCGCCTCCGCGGTCGCGGTCTGCCTTCCCAGGTGGACGACCTTTCCCGTGGCGCGGATCGGTCCGGTCTGCAGCGTGATCGCGCGCACCAGGTTCGCCTTGATCTCGAGCGTGGTGTAGCCCTTGCCGGGCGGCAGCATCGTGTGCACGCTGCAGCCCATCGCCGAGTCGAGCAGCGTGAAGGCGATGCCGCCGTGCACCACGCCGATCGGGTTGTAATGCTGCTCGGCGGGCGTGAGCTCGAACACCGCCCCGCCCGCCTCGACTTTCGCGAGGCGCATGCCGAGCAGGCGCGCGATCGGCGGCGCCGGGATGCGGCCCTCGCACACCGCGCGCATGTATTCGAGCGGCGCGAGCTGCTTGCCCTGCTCGAACGCGGCGAGCGGGTCCTCCCAGGTGACGGTGAGTGAGCGTTTCATTTCCATGCAGGTTCCTTTCAGTAGAGCGGCGCCGGGTTCGGCAGCGCGGGCTCGGCGAGCGGCGCGACGTCGGACCTGCCGCTGATGAAGTCGGCCGCGGCGCGCGTCGCCGCGGCGCTCTCGAGGATCCTGCCGGGGCCGCGGCCCTGGGGGGGGAGCCGCCGCGCGCCCGGCCCGGCGCCCGCGACCCGCGCGCCCTCGGCCCAGGGCGCTACGGGATCGCGCAGGTCGTGGATGAGCAGCGCCGGCGTGCGCAGCCGCGGCGCGAGGCGCGCGAGCTCGAGCTCGGCCATCGCGACGCCGAAGCGCTCCTCGATCGCCGCCTGCATCAGGCCCCTCAGCCGCTCGGGCATCCAGTGCCAGCGCGCGAACTGGCGCGTGTAGCCCACGAAGTCGGAGGGCGCGCCGATCAGCACCACGCGCCGCGGCGTCAGGCCCCTCGATGCAGAGGATTGCGCGCGCGCAATGGCCACCGCGGCGCCGGCGGCGCCGAGCGAATGCGCGACGATGCCGTGCACGCCGCCGTGATGGCGCGCGACCGCGGCGAGCGCTTCCGCGAAGTCCGGCAGCCCGGTGACCCGCCCCTCGGACATGCCGTGCGCGGGCTGGTCGTAGGCGATCACGCGATAGCCCGCGGCGAGCAGCGGCGCAACGAAACCGCGCATCTGCGCGGCGTGCCCGCCCCAGCCGTGCGCGAGCAGCACCGCCGGCGCGTCCGCCGGCCCCCAGCGCCAGCTGGCGAGGTGCCGGCCGCGATGCTCCACGTAGCTCGCGCGCGCATCGAGAAAATCGAAGAAAGCGCTCTCGCCTGGGCGCGGCTTCGGCGGCGTGAGGAACACGCGCTCGGCCAGGCCCGCCGCGAACTCGGGCAGCAGCAGCGAGCCTGCGAAGAAGCGAACGTTCGTGCTAATTCTGTGGAGGGTTTGGGTCAAGGGCATGGCGAGCTCCTCTGCTTGGGACTTAGGGGTTGGAGGCGGCGCGCGGCTGGGAGGGCGCGTGCGCCTGGAGCAGGCGCTCGAACGCGGCGAGCGCGCGCGCGCGCGCCTTGGCGTCGCCGAGCAGCCTGCGGTGGTGATGCATGACGAGGCCGATGCCGAACATCTCGAACACGAGCTGCTCGACGTCGGTGTCGGGCGCGAGATGGCCCTCGTTCTTCGCCATCTGCACGGATTTCTTCAGCGTGTCGATCCACTGCCACTGGCCCTGCTGCAGCCGGTCGCGCACCGGGCCGGGCCGGTCGTCGTACTCGGCGGCAGCGCCGATCATCGGGCAGCCGCCGGGCAGCCGCGTCGATTCGGTCCAGCCGAGCCAGTTGTGGAAGAGGGCACGCACGCGCGGCAGGCCGCGCGGCGCCCGGAGCGCGGGCAGGAACACCTGCTCGGTGAAGAGCGCAGTGCCGTGATCGAGCGTGGCGAGCAGCAGCTCGTCGCGCGAGCCGAAGTGCGCGAACAGGCCCGACTTGGACATCCTCGTCGCCTCGGCGAGCGTGCCGATGGTGAGACCGTCCAGGCCGAGCTGGCTCGTGATCTCGACGGCCTTGTCGAGGATCGCGGCGCGCGTCTCCTCGCCTTTGCGGCGCTTTTCGGCCGGACTCATGCCGGCCACAATAGTACGAACGTTCGTAAATGTCAAGCCAGGCCACCGAAGCCGGTAAGTTCGGACCCCTGCCCGCGACCAAGAACCGCATGAAAACCAGGCTCTTGGAGCTGTTCGCGTGCCGCATGTGCTGGAAGATCGCGGCCGCGGTCTTCGCGCTGATCCTGGCGGTCGAGAGCGTGATCCTGATCCCGTCGGCGCAGCGCTTCGAGCGCAACACGCTGGACCAGCTCACCAGTCACGCCATCGTGGCGGTGGAGCCGACCTTGGCTGCCTCGGGCTACGGGGCGCAGCGCGATCTGCTCGCCGGCGGGCTGGCGCGCTCGGTGGGCCAGTATGGAATCCTCGGCGTGCTGGTCGTGGGCTCGCGCGGCGAAACGCTTGCCGCGGCCGGCGCGAGCGAGGGGCTGGAGCGCAGGATCGCGCACGCGGCGCCGATGGGCGCGGGCGGGGAGCGCAGCGCGGATGGGCGCGCACTCGACATCGCGTGGCCGAGCCGTGACGGGCTGCACGTCGCGGTGCGGATCGATTCGAGCGGGGTTTCCGGGGAAGTGATCGCTTACGCGCTTCGTATCGCGGGACTCGTCGCGTTGATCGTCGCCGTGGTCACGGCGGGGACCATGGTCGTGCTGCACCGGCTCGTGCTGCGGCCCGTGCTGCGCCTGCGCGAGAGCTCGCTCGCGGCCGGAGCGGACCCGGACCAGGCCGACCGGCACCTGGTGCCGGGCGGCCAGGCCGACGAGATGGGCGAGCTGGTCGCCGCGCACAATTCGCTGCTCGGACGGGTCGCCGCCTCCAAGCGGCGCGACCGGGAGATGGCGGCCGAGCGTGCACGCTACCTCTCGCACCACGAGCCGCTCACCGGGCTGCCGAACCGCGCGGCGCTGCTCGAGCACCTGGAGCAGCTGCGCACCGTGGAGGGCGATTCGCCGGGCTCGGTCTGCGTGTACCTGGTCAACCTGCAGCAGTTCAGGCTGCTCAACGCGAGCTTCGGGACCGAGCGCTGCGACGAGCTGCTGCGCCGGTTCGCGGCGCGCCTCAAGCAGGCGTCGCGGCCGGGAGATTTCGTCGCTCATCTGGGCGCCGACCGCTTCGCGCTCGCCCGCGTCGAGGCGCGCGAGCCGGCGCCCGCGGAGCTCGCCGAGCGGCTGATCGCCGCCACCGAGGACGGCTACGACGTCGGCGGCGCGGAAAGGGTATCGCTCGCGGTGCGGGTCGGGATCTCCAGTGCGCCCACCGACCGGCTCGACCCCCGCGCGCTGGTGAGCGAGGCCGAGTTCGCGCTCGCACGCGTGCGCGCCGAGGACGGCGCCAGGTACCAGTTCTACTCGCCGGCCTCGGCCGAGGAGGCGCGCACCCGGCAGTCGCTGCTGCGCGACCTGGAGCATGCCGTCGCATCGGGCGAGCTCTATCCGGTGCTGCAGCCCAGGATGGCGCTCGAGCCCGACGGCGGCGCCCGCCTCGCGGGCGCCGAGGTGCTGGTGCGCTGGAAGCACGCCAGGCGCGGATTCGTCAGCCCCGCCGAGTTCATCCCGCTCGCCGAGACGAGCGGCCTCATCGTGCCGCTCGGCGAGCGCGTGCTCGCCGATGCCTGCGGCCTGCTGCGCGGCTGGCTCGACCGGCACGGCTGGGCGCCGCGCCTCGCCGTCAACCTCTCGGCGCGCCAGTTCGCGCTGCCCGATCTCGAGCAGCGGCTCGAGCGCGCGCTCGGCGCGGTGCGCGTGCCGGCGCAGCTGCTGGAAGTCGAGGTCACCGAGTCGGCCGCGATGACCGACGTCGGGCGCACCGCGCGCGCGCTCGCCAGCCTGCGATCGCTCGGCGTGCACGTCTCGATCGACGATTTCGGCACCGGCTACTCCTCGCTCGCCTACCTGCGCCGCTTCGCGGTGGACGCCATCAAGATCGACAAGTCGTTCGTCGACGACATCGGCGCGGACCCCAACGCCGAGGCGATCTGCGACGCGATCCTGCGGCTCGGGCAGTCGCTCGGCTGCAAGGTGGTCGCCGAGGGCGTCGAGTCCGAGCACCAGGTCGCGTTCCTGCGCCGCCGGCGCTGCGACGAAGTGCAGGGCTACTTCTTTTCCCGGCCGATCGCCGCCGCGGAGTTCGAGGCGAGCTACGTCGCGGCGCGCGCCGCCGCCTGAGTCCTGCCGGCGCGCCGGCCGGGGTCAGCCAGCACCCGCCTGAGAGTTCGCCCGGTGTGGCTCGCGCCGCTCGCGGCGACCTCCTCCGGGGTGCCGTGCGCGACGATCCTGCCGCCGCCCTCGCCGCCCTCGGGCCCGAGGTCGATCACCCAGTCGGCGGTCTTGATGACATCGAGGTTGTGCTCGATCACGACCACGGTGTTGCCGGCGTCGCGCAGCCGGTGCAGCACGTGCAGCAGCATGCCGATGTCGTGGAAGTGAAGGCCGGTGGTCGGCTCATCGAGGATGTAGAGCGTGCGCCCGGTGTCGCGCTTGGACAGCTCCTGCGAGAGCTTGACGCGCTGCGCTTCGCCCCCGGAGAGCGTGGTCGCAGGCTGCCCGAGCTGGATGTAGGCGAGGCCCACCTCGGCGAGCGTCTCGAGCTTCCTCGCGATCGCCGGCACCGCGGCGAAGAACGGCGTCGCCTCGCTCACGCTCATCTGCAGCACTTCGTGGATGCTGCGGCCCTTGTACTTGATCTCCAGCGTTTCGCGGTTGTAGCGCCTGCCCTGGCAGGCGTCGCAGGCGACGTAGAGATCGGGCAGAAAATGCATCTCCACGCGCGTCACGCCGTCGCCCTGGCAGGCCTCGCAGCGCCCGCCCTTGACGTTGAAGGAAAAGCGCCCGGGGTCGTAGCCGCGCGCGCGCGCCTCGGGCACGCCGGCGAAGAGCTCGCGGATCGGGGTGAACAGGCCCGTGTAGGTCGCCGGGTTCGAGCGCGGCGTGCGGCCGATCGGGCTCTGGTCGACGTTCACCGCCTTGTCGAAGTGCTCCAGCCCCTCGATCGACTCGTGCGGCGCGGGCTCGGCCGCAGCGCCGTAGAGGTGGCGCGCGAGCGCCGCGTAGAGCGTGTCGTTGATGAGCGTCGACTTGCCCGAGCCCGACACGCCGGTGACGCAGACCAGCAGCCCCACCGGCAGCTCGAGCGCGTCGCCCTTCAGGTTGTTGCCGCGCGCGCCGCGCAGCACCAGGCGCTTCGCGCCCGCGCGATGGCGCAGGCGCGGCACGCC
>JBFLYF010000127.1:0-8644 GCA_040756795.1 Pseudomonadota bacterium | reverse complement strand
GATGACCCGGAGCTGAAAGCCCTCTCCGAGGGGCTGCACCAGCTCTATGACCCGGTGCTCGCCGAGCCGCTGCCCGCGCACTGGCTGCGCGCGCGGCGCTGGCGCGCCTATGCGCTCGCCGCCGGCTGGGTGCTGGCCGGCCTCGCCGTCGGCGCGATCGCCGGCTGGCAACTGCGCGGCTGGCGCGCCACGCCGGTGGCGCAGGCCGAGGCGCCCGTGCCCGCGTTCGTCAAGCGCGCGGCGGTCGCGCACGCCACCTACTCGCCCGAGGTGCGCCACCCGGTCGAGGTGGGCGCGGACCAGGAGGCGCACCTGGTGGCGTGGCTCTCCAAGCGGCTCGGCGCTTCGCTGCGCGCGCCGCACCTGGAGTCGGTCGGCTACAGCCTGGTGGGCGGGCGGCTGCTGCCCGGCGACGGCAGCGCGGCCGGCGCGGCCGCACCGGTGGCGCATTTCATGTATCAGAATGCGCGGGGCACGCGGGTCACGCTCTACGTGCGCACCAACGCGAGCGAAAATCGCGAGACCGCGTTCCGCTACTCCAGCGAAGGCAACGTCAAGGTGTTCTACTGGATCGACCGCAAGCTCGGCTACGCGATCTCCTCCGCCGACATCGACAAGGAGACGCTGCTCAAGGTAGCGCACGCCGCCTACCAGCAGCTCAATCCGGAGTAGCGCCGAGGGCGGCTCAGGCTCCCGGGCGGATGATGTAGCCGCCCGATTTCTCGTCCGGCTCGAGCTTGATCAGGCCCTTTTTCTCGGCTTCCTCGAGCAGGTCGGAGAAGGCGCGGTAGCCGTAGTAGGACTCGTTGAAGCCGGGCTTGCGGCGCTTCAACGCCTGCTTGACCATCGAGCCCCAGATCCGCTCGCCTTCGCCGCGCTCGGCGATCAGGGCCTGCAGCGTCTCGATCACCAGGTCGAAGGCTTCCTGCTGCTTCTCGCTGCCCGCGCCGGCGGTCTCCTTGCGCTTCTTGGCCGCGCGGCGCTTGGCCTCGTCCTCGCGCACCAGGTCGTCGTAGTAGATGAACTCGTCGCAGTTCGCGATCAGCAGGTCGGAGGAGGAGTTCTTCACCCCGACGCCGATCACCGCCTTGTCGTTCTCGCGCAGCTTGGAGACCAGCGGCGAGAAATCCGAGTCGCCGCTGATGATGACGAAGGTGTCGACGTGCGCCTTGGTGTAGCACAGGTCCAGCGCATCCACCACCATGCGGATGTCGGCCGAGTTCTTGCCGGACTGGCGCAGGTGCGGAATCTCGATCAGCTCGAAGGCCGCGGCGTGCATCGGCGCCTTGAACTCCTTGTAGCGCTCCCAGTCGCAGTAGGCCTTCTTCACCACGATCGAGCCCTTGAGCAGCAGCCGCTCGAGCACCCGGCCGATGTCGAACTGGGCGTACTTCGCCTCGCGCACGCCGAGCGCGATGTTCTCGAAGTCGCAGAACAGCGCCATGCTGCGAGTGTCCTGGTTGCTGGCCATGGAGTTCCCCCTTTTGCGCCTAGCCGTGCGCGCCGGCCGGGGCCTGCGCCGCGCGCCGCGCCGCAAGCCACTGCTGCAGGCGCTCGAAGTACAAGTAGATCACAGGCGTGAGGTAGAGCGTGAGAAGCTGCGACAGGACCAGGCCGCCGACGACCGAGAGGCCAAGCGGCATGCGCGCCCCGCCCCCGGCGCCGAAGCCGATCGCGATGGGCAGGCTCCCCATGAGCGCGGCGAACGTCGTCATCATGATGGGACGGAAGCGGATCAGGCCCGCCTGGTAGATGGCTTCTTCGGGCGGCTTGCCTTCCTTGCGTTGCGCCTCGATCGCGAAGTCGATCATCATGATGGCGTTCTTTTTCACGATGCCGACCAGCATGATGATGCCCACGAAGGCGTACATGTTGAGCTCTACGCCGAAGATCATCAGCGTCACGAGCGCGCCGAGGCCCGCGGTCGGCAGGCCCGAGAGGATGGTGAGCGGGTGGATGAAGCTCTCGTAGAGGATCCCCAGGACGAGGTAGATCACGACGATCGAGAGCACGATCAGGATCCCCATGCCCCGCAGCGAGCTCTGGTAGGCCTGCGCCGTGCCGGAGAACGTGCCGCTCAGCGTCGCGGGGATCTCGAGCTCGCGCATGCCGCGCTCGACCTCGGCGATCGCCTGCGACAGCGCGACGCCGGGGCGCAGGTCGAAGGAAAATGACACCGAGGTGAGCTGGCCGAGGTGCGTCACCTGCAGCGGCCCGACACCGGGCTTGAGCGTCGCCACCGCGTTCAGCGGCACCAGCGCGCCGGTGGCCGAACGCACGTAGAGCATGGGCAGCAGCGACGGATCGGTCCGGTAGCGCGGCTCGAGCTCCAGGATGACGAAATACTGGTTGGTCGCGGTGTAGATGGTCGAGACCTGGCGCGAGCCATAGGCGTTGTTCAGCGCCATCTCGATACTCTGCGCCGACACCCCCATGGCGGAGGCTCGCTCGCGGTCGATCTCGACGGTCACCTCCGGGCGCGTGATCTGCAGGTCGCTCGCCACGTCCACCAGGCCGGGCAGCTCGCGCAGCTTCTGCTCGATCCGCGGCGCCCAGGCGTAGAGCTCGTCGGCCGAGGCGCTGCGCATCACGTACTGGTAGGGGCTCTTGGTGAGCTGCCCGCCGATCCTCACCGCGGGGACGTTCTGCAGGAACACCTTGGCGCCCAGGATGTTCTGCAGCTTGGGGCGCAGGCCGCGCAGCACCTCGTCCGCGCTCTTGCGCTCGCCGAAGGGCTTGAGCGTGATCGTCATCCGGCTGACGTTGAGCGAGGGCGAGAAGCCCGAGGCGCCGACGAACGACATTACCGCCTCGACGTTCGGATCCTGGCGCACGATGTCGGCGACCTGGCGCTGCAGCTCGGCCATCGCCTCGAACGAGATGTCCTGCGGTCCCTCGACGAACGAAAACAGCTGTCCCGAGTCCTCGCTCGGCAGGAATCCTTTCGGCGCGCGCGCGAAGAGCACGCCGGTGGCCACGCAGATGCCGAGAAACACCACCATGACCGTGCGCTTGTGATCGAGCGTCCAGCGCAACGTGTCGGCGTAGAGAGTGCGCCAGGCGTCGAAGCCGCGCTCGAACGCCCAGTACAGGCGGCTATGCTGCTCGGCGGCGCGGTGCGGCTTGAGGATGCGGCTCGCCATCATCGGCGTGAGCGTGAGCGACACGAAACCCGAGATCAGCACCGCCGCGATGATGGTGACCGCAAACTCGTTGAGCAGCTTGCCGAGAATTCCGGGCATGAAGAGCACCGGGATGAACACCGCGGCGAGCGACAGCGTCATCGAGACGATGGTGAACACGATCTCCTTCGAGCCGTCGAGCGTCGCCTGCATCGGGGTCTTGCCCATCTCCAGGTGGCGCGTGATGTTCTCGAGCATCACGATCGCATCGTCCACCACGAAGCCCACGCAGAGCGTGAGCGCCATGAGCGAAATATTGTCCAGGCTGTAGCCGAGCAGGTACATCACCGAAAACGTGCCGATGATCGACATCGGCAGCGCCACCGAGGGGATCAGCGTGGCGCGCAGGTTGCGCAGGAACAGGAAGATCACCAGCACCACGAGCACGAGCGCGATGTAGAGCGTGCGCTCGACCTCGTCCACCGAGGCGCGGATCGACACCGAGCGGTCGAACAGCACCTCGATCCCCACCGCCGGCGGCACCTCGGCGCGGAAGGTCGGAATGAGCTGCTTGACGCGGTCCACGACCTCCACGGTGTTGGTGCCGGGCTGGCGGAAGATCGCGAGCACGATCCCGCGCTTGTCCCTGAACCAGGCCGCGAGCTTGTCGTTCTCGACGCTGTCGATGACGCGCCCGAGCTCCATCAGGCGCACGGGCGAGCCCCCGCGGTAGGCGACGATCACCGGCCGGAACGCCTCGGCGTTGGCGAGCTGCCCGGTCGCCTGCACCGCGAACACGCGCTCCTTGCCCCAGAGCGTGCCGGTGGGGAGGTTGACGTTCGCGCTCGCCACCGCCTGCTCCACTTCGTTGATGCCGATCTGGCGCGCCGCGAGCGCGTTCGGGTCGAGCTGCACGCGCACCGCGTATTTCTGCTGGCCGAACACCTGCACCTGCGCGACGCCGCTGATGGTCGAGATGCGCTGCGCGAGATAGGTCTCGGCGTACTCGTTCACCTGCGAAAGCGGCAGCGTCTCGGAGGTGAGCGCGAGGTAGAACACCGCGAAGTCCGCCGGGTTCACCTTGCGGAACGAGGGCGGCGCGGGCATGGTCGCGGGCAGCTGGCGCGCGGCAGAGGCGATCGCCGAATTCACGTCCTGCGCCGCGGCGTCGATGTCGCGATCGAGCGCGAACTGCAGCGTGATGCGCGAGACGCCCTGGCCGCTCACCGAGCTCATCTCCTCGATCCCGGAGATGGTGGAAAAGCGCCGCTCCAGGACGGTGGCCACGGCGGAGGCCATGGTCTCGGGGCTCGCCCCGGGCAGGTCCGCAGTCACCTGGATCGTCGGGAAGTCGACGTTCGGCAGCGTCGAGACCGGCAGCAGCCGGTGCGCGGCGAGCCCGAAAAACAGGATCCCGAGCATGACGAGCACCGTGGCGACCGGGCGCCGGACCCAGGGCTCGCAGAAGTTCACGATGCCTTCCCGACCTGCACCCTGGACCTGGGACCCAGGCGCAGCTGCCCGCGCGTCACCACCTGCTCGCCTTTCGCGAGCCCCTTCGCGACCACGGCCTGCTCGCCCTCGGTGCGCGCCACCTCCACGCGCCGCACCTGCGCGACCATGTCCTCGCCCACCACGTAGACGTACTGCCCCTCGGGCCCGGTCTGCACCGCCTGCGCCGGGATGACGAGCGCGGCGGGATCCTCGGCGAGGCGCACGCTCACGGTGACGAACTGCCCCGGCCAGAGCGCCGCGGCCGCGTTCGCGAACTCGGCCTTGAGGCGAATGGTGCCCGTGCTCGGATCCACGGCGTTGTCCACGAAGACGAGCTTTCCGGCCGCCGCGGGCTCGAGCACCTCGACCGTGAGCGGCGCCGCGGCCATGTGCTTGCGGATCTCGGGCAGGTTCTGCTCGGGGACGGCGAAGTTCACGTATACCGGCCGCACCTGGTTGAGGACGACGAGCGGGTTGGCGTCGTTCGCGCGCACCATGTTGCCGGCCTGGAGCAGCACCCGCCCGGCGACGCCCTCGAGCGGCGCGCGGATCGTGCAGTACTCGAGGTTGAGCCGCGCGCTCTCGAGCGCGGCCTCGCTCGCCTTCACCGCGGCCTCCGCGGTTTCGGCATTGGTGCGGATCTGCGCGTACGCCTCCTTCGAGACGAAGTTCTTCGCCAGCAGCTCCTCGTAGCGCTTCGCCTGCGAGCGCGCCTGGTCGCGCGCCGCGCGGTCGCGAAGCGCGTTCGCCTCGGCCTGCTTCAGCGCCGCCTCGAACGGGCGCGAATCGATGCGGAAAAGCAACGCGCCCTTCGCCACCGCCTGCCCTTCGCGGAAATTCACCGCCACCACCTGCCCGTCGACGCGCGAGCGCACCGCCACCGTGGCGTAGGCCTCGACGTTGCCGATCGCGCGCAGGCGCACCGGAACGTCTTGCTCGGCGACGCGCGCCACCTGCACCAGCACCGCCGGCGGCCCGCCCTTGCCTTTTTTCTCTCTTGCCTTGCCGTCTTTGAAGATGTAGGCGGGGATCGATGCCGCCACCGCGGCAATCGCGAGAATTCCCGCAAAAAGAGCTCGCGAGCGACTCACAGCGGCGGCACTTCCTCGCCCGCAAACAGCTGCTCGACGCGCTCGCGCGGCCGCACGAGGTGCGCCCGAGCGCCGTCGACCAGCACCTCGGCGGGCCGCGGCCGCGAATTGTAGTTGGAGCTCATCGCCATGCCGTATGCGCCCGCGGACATTACCGCGAGCAGGTCGCCGCTCTGCGCCGCGAGCCTGCGGTCGCGCGCGATGAAGTCCGCGCTTTCGCAGACCGGGCCGACCACGTCGTAAACACGCGCCGCAGCCCGCGATTCCGCCTCACCGGCCGGCTGGCGCACCGTGCGCACCTCGTGCCAGGCCTCGTACAGCGCCGGCCGGATCAGGTCGTTCATCGCCGCGTCGACGACGACGAAATTCTTCGTCTCGCCCGGCTTGACGTACTCTACCCGCGTCAGCAGCACCCCGGCATTGCCGACGATGGAGCGGCCGGGATCGAGCAGGATTCGCTCCTTGCGCGCACCGAGCGCATCGAGCGCCCCGCGCACGAATGCCGCGATCGGCGCCGGCGTCTCGTCGTTGTAGCGGATGCCCATGCCGCCGCCGAGGTCGATATGCTCGAGCGCGATCCCCGCGCGCTCCAACTCCCCGGCGAGCGCGACGATGCGTCGCGTCGCGGCGACGAAGGGCGCGCTGTCGGTCATGAGCGAGCCGATGTGGAAGCCGACCCCTACGACGCGCACGCCGGGCAGCCGCACCGCCTCCCGGTACAGGCGCTCGGCCTCGGCGTAAGCGATGCCGAACTTGCTCTCCTTCAGGCCGGTGGCGACGTAGGGGTGGGTTTTCGCATCGACGTCGGGATTGACCCGGAATGCGACCGGCGCCCGCTTGCCGAGCTCGCGCGCGACGCGCACGACGCGCGCCAGCTCCTGCTCCGACTCGAGGTTGATCGAGAGGATGCCGGCGAGGAGCGCATTGCGGATCTCCGCCTCGCTCTTGCCGACGCCGGAGAACACCACCTTGCCGGGGTCGCCGCCGGCGGCGGCGACGCGCGCGAGCTCGCCGCCGGAGACGATGTCGAATCCCGCGCCGAGCTTCGCCATCAGCGCGAGCACGGCGAGATTCGAGTTCGCCTTGACCGAGTAGCACAGCAGCGACGGCCGGCCGGCGAGCGCATCGGTGAATTCCCGGTACGCGTGCTCGATCGCGGCGCGCGAGTAGACGTAGCAGGGCGTTCCGAAGCGGCCTGCAATGTCTTCGAGCGAGACCTGCTCGGCGCAGAGCACGCCGCCGCGAACCGTGAACGCCACCGGCAGCGCCTAGTTCTTGCCCGCGCCCTCGTCCTGGCCGGCTTCCCTGGGATAGGGCTGCGGCTTGTACGGTTCGGGCTTGGGTGGCTTCACCCCGGGCGGTGGGCTGTCGCGCAGATAGAGCGGCCCCTTCTGGCCGCAGCCGGCGGCGAGCAGCAGGGCGAGGAGCAGGGGAACGAGGCGCATGCGCGGACTAGAATATCGATGTTAGCAGGAATAGCCGCGCCGAATTCTTCCTTTGACCGAGAGCGAATTCGAGAACCTCGCCGAGGCCGTGCTCGCCGCGCTGGAACGCGCATTCGAGTCGGCCGCGCCCGAGGCCGACGTCCAGACCAAGGGCGCGGGCGTGCTGGAGATCGAATTCGAGGACGGCTCGAAGATGGTGATCAACCGGCACGCCGCGGCGCGCGAAATCTGGGTCGCGGCGCGCTCCGGCGGGTTCCACTTCCGGCACGACGGCAGCTGCTGGCGCGACACGCGCGACGGCAGCGAGCTGTTCGCCGCGGTCTCCAGGCTCGTCTCGGAGCAGTACGGCGCCCCGGTGGAGCTGCGCTCCGGCTAGTTGGCTGCCGGCACCGGCGCGAGCGCCGAAGTCCCGGCGGGCGGCGCCAGCTCTGTCGGCGCGAACTCGCGGTAGAAGAACTCCGCGCCGCCGCCCCCGGCGCCGGCCGCGGCCGGGTCGGGGCCGATGCTCACCGCGACCACGCCCTGGGGCACGACACGCGTCGCCTCGGGAAGCGTCTTCAGCACCTTGCCCATGTACTCGATCCAGATCGGCAGCGCGACGCGGCCGCCGGTCTGGTTCTTGCCGAGTGATTTCGGCTGGTCGTATCCCACCCAGGCGATGCCGACCAGCTCGGGCTGGTAGCCGCAGAACCAGGCGTCGACGAAATCGTTGGTGGTTCCGGTCTTGCCGGCGAGGTCACGCCGCCCGAACTTGCCGACGCTCGCCGCGGTGCCGTAGCGCGTCACGTCCTGCATCATCGAATCCATGATGAAAGCGTTGCGCGCGTCGATGGCGCGCAACGCCTCCTCGCCGGCGCGCTGCGGCTGGGCGGCGCCGAGCGGATTGCCGCGGTCGTCGACGATCTTCTGGATGAAATACGGCTGGATCAGGTAGCCGCCGTTGGCGAACACGGCGTAGCCGCGCGCCATCTGCAGCGGCGTGACCGAGCCCGCGCCGAGCGCCATCGTCAGGTAGGGGGGATGCTTGTCGGCATCGAAGCCGAAGCGGGTCACGTAGTCCTGCGCGTATTTCGGATCGATGCCCTGCAGGATGCGGATCGACACCATGTTCTTCGACTTGGCGAGCGCGCTGCGCATGCGCATCGGACCTTCGAACTTGCCGTCGTAGTTCTTCGGCTCCCAGCGCTGGCTGCCGGTGACCTCGGCTTCCACCACGATCGGCTCGTCCGGGATCACGGTCGCGGGCGTGAAGCCCTTCTCGAGCGAGGCCGAGTAGATGAAGGGCTTGAACGAGGAGCCGGGCTGGCGCCAGGCCTGGGTGATGTGGTTGAACTTGTTGCGCTGGAAATCGAATCCGCCGATCAGCGCCCGCACCGCGCCGTCGCGCGGATCGAGCGCGATGAATGCCGCTTCGGCTTCCGGCAGCTGCGCGATGTGCCAGCGCTTGCCGTCCTCGTGCTGCACCCGGATGACGGCGCCGCGCCGCAGGCGC
>JBFLYF010000126.1:0-8668 GCA_040756795.1 Pseudomonadota bacterium | reverse complement strand
GGCTCCGCGTTTCCGCCCACGCACACGACCGCGAAGCGGTCGCGGCCGGGGAGCCGGGCGAAGGCGCGCAGAAAGACCTCGGCGTTCTTGTAGCCCTTGCGCCCGCCGACCAGCAGGAAATACGGCCGCGTGATCCCGTGCTGGCGCCTGAAGGCGTCGACCTCCGCCGCGCCGGCTTGCCGGAACAGCAGGCTCACGCCGCAATGCGCGACCGTGACCGTTTGCGGCCGGATTTCGGGATAGAAGTCGCACAGATCGCTCGCCGTGTTCCGGGAGATGGCGATGAGGCGGCTTGCGCGATGCAGGCAGTGCGCCTTCTCGCGCCACATCGGCTCGCCGAGGTCCGCGCCGCCCACCTCCGGAATCATGTCGTAGACCATCATCACGCTCGGCGTCTCGAGCGGGCTGGTGTAGTAGGTCGAGGCAAAAACCGTGGCGTTCTCCTCGTCGCACACGCGCTGCAGCATCTCCCGGTCCTCCTCCAACCGGTCGTACGAGTGCCGGGGAACGGTGCGGCGCTTCACGCCGGCGATCGGGGGCGCGGTGTTGTCCCTGTCGAGCAGCAGAACCCGCTCGGCGAAGCGGTTCGCAACCCACACTTGCAGCAGCGACTGCCAGACGCGCGAGATCCCGGTGCTGAATTCCTGGAAGAAGACCCCGTCCACCACCACGCGCAGCGGCCGGGCGCCGGTGCTTGCCCTGCGCGCCGTGGGCGCTGCAGCGGTCGCCGCGCCCGCGGCAGGCGGCTCGATCTGCATCGGCCGTGCCGGCTCGCCGCCGCACCAGGCGCGCCACATGCGGCGGTATGCGGCCTCGAGGCAGCGCGTGAAGCGCTCCTGCTGCATCAGCGGCGAGCGCTCGAGCCGCGCGCGCAGCCCGGCGCGCAGGCGCGAGAGCCGCTCGCGATCGCGCGCCAGCACCGCGGCGATCTCCACGTAGCCGGCTTCGTCCCTCGCCACCAGCTCGTCCAGACCAAGCACTCGCAGGATCCCGGCCGCAACCCTCGACGCCGGTGCAGCGCCCTCCAGGGTGACGACCGGCGTGCCGGACCACAGCGCGCGCAGCGCGCCCGCGGCATCCGAGCAGGGAAACACGTCGAGAGCGACATCGAAGGACCCGGGCGCCGCGGCGGACCCGGTTCGGATCTCGATGCGGCCCGGATCCGCTCCCGCCGCGGCGCACCGCTCGATGACGTGCGCCGAAGCACTGCCGGCGCGCGGCAGGTCCAGGAGCAACCTCGATCCGGGCGCGCGCTCGAGAACGCGCGCCCAGAGCCCGATCACCTCCGGCGTCAGCGCCGAAAGCCGCTGCTCGGCCCCGAAGGCGAGGGCGGCTTTGCGCGGCGCATCGGGCGCCGGCGCCCCGAACTCGGGCTTGAAGCAGCACTGGCTCTGCGGCAGGCGGACAAGGCGCTCGGCGAAGAAGCGGTCCACCCCGTCGGGGTCCGCATGGGCGTCCGTGATGCGGTAGTCGATCGCTTCGAGCCCGGTGCCGCCCGGGCAGCCGAGCCAGCTTGCCTGCACCGGAACGGGCTTGCGCGCGAGCAGCGGCACGCGCGCGCCGCCCGCGGCATGCCCGGTCAGGTCCACCAGGATATCGATGCGGTCCTCGCGGATCGCTTCGCCGAGCTGGTCGTTGCTCAGCCCCGCGCTCGCGCGCCAGGCCACGTCGCGTGCGCGCAGCCGCCAGCTCACGGGGTCGTGCGCCGCCGCATCCGAGTAGCAGAAGATCTCGAATCCCGAGCGGTCGTGCCAGGCGAGCACCGGCCGCAGGCAGAACGCGATCGAAGGCTCCCTGAAATCGGCCGCGAGGTAGCCGATTCTCAAGCGGCGATCGGGTTGCCGGCTGTTGGCGTGGTCCGGGAACCTCGGGCCGGAGCCGTGGCGGCGTGCCCACTCACGATGCTCGTCGCAGATCTCCTGCTGCGACAGGCTGGGAATCGAGCTCAGCGCCTGCAGCAGCTCGCTGTGCGCCCGGTGCATCGAAGGATCGAGCCGCAGCGCGGCGCGCAGGCATGCTACGGCGTCGCGTGGCGAGCCGCTCTCGCGCAATGCGGTGCCGAGCGCCGCGTGCCACTCGGCCCTTCCCTGCTCCAGGCGCAACGCGGTGCGCAGGGGCTCCACGGCCTCGAGCGCCTGCCCGCGCTCGATGAGCAGCGCGCCGAGGTTGAACCAGGCCTGCGCCAACCCGGGGTCGGCCGCCGCCGCCTCGCGGTAGCGCTGCAATCCCTCCTCGGCCCTGCCGGTGTGCTGCAGGACGAGGCCGAGATTGACGCGCGCCTTCGCGTGCCGCGGATCGAGCGCCAGCACCCTGCGCCAGCAAGCCTCCGATTGCTCGAGCAGCCCGGAGTCGAGGCGCGCGAGGCCGAGCCGGTACCAGGCGCCGGGGTCGTCGGGCTGCGCGGCGGCGGCCCGCTCGGCGGCCTGCAGGGCGGCCTCGGTCATGCCGCCGCGCGCAGCCGCTCGCGCCACATCCCGCGGTATGCGGCCTCGAGCGCGCGCGTGAAGCGCGGCGCGTCCAGCAGCGGCGAGCCGCGCAGCCGCTCGCGCATGCCTGCGCGCAGCATGCGCAGCGCATCCGGATCGTCCGCGAGCCGCAGGGCAATTGCGATGTATTGCTCGGAGGTCTTCGCCACCCAGTTGCCGAAGCCGACGCAGTTCAGAATGCTCGCGGCGACCCTGGAGACGTGAGTCCTCCCGGCGAGCGTCACGACCGGCACGCCCATCCAGAGCGCTTCGCAGGCGGCGCTCATGCCGCCATAGGGAAAGACGTCGAGCGCGATGTCGATGTCCCGGTAGGCCGCCAGACGCCGCTCGTATGCCGGCTCCGGCGCGCGCAGCTCGAACCGGTGCGCGGCGACGCCGCCCGCCTGCAGCTGCTCGGCGAGCGCGCGCCGCGCGCTCGCTGCGGCAAGTCCGTGGGCGACCAGGACGAGGCGCGCCTCCGGCCGCGCCTCCAGTATCCCCGCCCAGAGCGTCATCATGTCCGGCGTGATCGCGGCGAGCTCATTGCAGCAGCCGAACGTCACGCGGCCGGCGCGCGACAGCGGCGCTTCGCTCACCTCCGGACATCCTGCGTCCGGCTGGTAGCAGGCGAAGCCTTGCGGCAGGCGGATCAGCCGTTCCGTGTAGAAGCGCTCGGTCTCGCCGGCCGGGTCCGCCACCGCATCGGTCAACCGGTAGTCGACGGCGTCGAGACCGGTCGTGTTGGGGTAGCCGAGCCAGCTTACCTGCAGCGCGGCCGGCTTGCGCGCAAACAGCAGCACCCGGCCCCCGGGGGCGTGGCCGCTCAGGTCGACGAGGATGTCGATGCCGTCGGCGCGTATGCAATCGGCGGCGTGCTCGTTGGGCAGTCTCGAGATGTCGCGCCACTCGCGGCAAAGGCCGCGCAGCCGTCGCGCCGCCTCGTCGTCCCGGCCCCCGCTCGAGTAGCCGAAGACCTGGAATCCCGCGGCATCGTGGGCCGCCAGCACGGGCTCGATGAAATTGGCGAGCGGGCCCCGGGCGAGCGCCGGCGAGACGTAGCCGATGTTCAGCCGCCGGTCGGGGTCGAGGTCACGCAGGCGGTGCGCCGTTGCGCGCGGCACGCCGCGCGCGTGCCGCTCGCCCCAGGCAAGATGCCGCTCGAGGAGCGCCTGCGCATCCTCTCCCTGCCGGTAGTGCGTCGCATGGATCGTGAGCGATTCGAGCTCGGCAGGGCTTGCCGGCTTGAGCGCCAGGGCTTTCGCATACGCAGCGCGCGCCTCGTCCACCCGTCCCAGGGCGAGCAGCGCCCCGCCGAGCTCGATGTGCGCTCGGTCGTAGCCCGGGTCGACCTCGACTGCGCGGCGGAATTCGTCGATCGCCTCGTCCCACTGACGCTCGCGGCAGCGCAGGCTGCCGAGATTGCAGCGCCAGTCCGCATGTCCCGGCTCCACGGCGAGCGCGCGGCCGATGTGCTCGATGGCCTGCCGCGTGTCGCCGAGCTGGCCGTGGACGTTGCCGAGGTTGTAGAGCGCCTGCGCCATGCCCGGATCGCGCCGGATCGCGCCGCGATAGCACTCGGCCGCTTCGGGCAGGTTGCCCGCCGCCTCGAGCGAACAGCCGAGATTGTTGTACGCCTTGGCGTGGGCGTCGTCGAGCTGCAGCGCGCGCCGGAAGGCGCCGATCGCGTCCTCGGTCCTGCCAAGCGCCTGCAGCGAGCATCCCAGCATGTAGTGAAAGCTCGCGACGCCCTCGTCGGCGGCGATCGCCTTGTTGATCCAGTCGACCGCCGTTCCGGGAGCCCCGCCGTCAAACGCGAGGTCCCAGTGCAGCGTGAGCGCATCGAGATGGTGCGGCACGCGCAGCAGAATCCTCTCGCAGCAAGCCTGTGCCTCGGCAAAGCGTTCCGCGGCGCGCAGGCGCCGCGCCCGCTCGAGCAGCCCGGTGTCCGACTCCTCGACGGGCGCGCGCGCAGCGGCGTCGGATTTCCGATGCGTCTCCCACAGCTCGAGGTAGCACGCCTCCAGCGCGCTCGCGAAGCCGGCCTCGTCCATCAGCGGCGAGCGCCGCATCCGCTCGCGCAGCCCGCGCCGCAGCTCGGCCAGGCGCTCGAGGTCCGCGGCGAGCGCCGCGCAGACGGCCACGTACTGCCCGACGTCGTGCGCCAGGTACCGCTCCAGTCCCATCGCGTGCAGCAGGCTCGAGCCCATGCGGCCGGCGTGGCGGTCCCCGGCGAGCGAAACCACCGGCACGCCCATCCAGAGCGCCTCGCAGGTGGTCGTGGCGCCGTTGTAGGGGAAGCTGTCGAGCGCGATGTCGATCGCGTTGTAGATCGCGAGGTGCTCGGTCGCGCCGGTTTCCCAGCCGCGCAGCTCGACCCTCGCGGGATCGATTCCGGCGTGCTCGAACCGGCCGCGCACCGTCGCCGCCAGGCTCTCGATGGAAAGCGGCCGCGCCTTCAGGATCAGGCGCGAGCGCGGCACCCGCGCGAGCACGCGAGCCGCCGCGTCGAGAAACGGGTGCGAAAGCTTGGCGAAATTGTTGAAGCAGCCGAAAGTGACCGCGCCCGTGCCGAGCGCGGGCAGCGGCGCGACCGCGGGGCCTTCGGTCGGCGGCCGGTAGCAGAAGTAGCTCCTCGGCAGGCGAACGAGCCGCTCCGTGGAACAGCGATCCGCTTCGCCGGGCGGGTCGGCCCAGGCATCGCTGATGCGGAAATCGACCGCGCCGAGGCCGGTGGTGTTCGGGTAGCCGAGATAGGTCCCCTGCAGTGGCGCCGGCTTCGTCGCGAGCACCGGCATGCTGTTGCCGGCGGTATGCCCGGCGAGGTCGACCAGGATGTCGATGCGATCCGCCCGGATGCGCTCGGCGAGCTCCGGCTCCGTGTACTCGTCAGCATGCACCCAGCGCTCGACCATCGTGCGCAGCCGCTCGCTCATCGCATCGCGGCGCGGGTTGGTGTGGTAGCACGTGATCTCGAACCGATCGCGGTCGTGGCGCGCCAGCGCCGGCTCGAGGAACCGCATCACCACGTGCTCGCGGAAATCGGGCGAGAGGTAGCCCAGGCGCAGCCTGCGCGGCCACGCGGGATCGGGCGCGGGCGCCTCATAGCGCCGCGCGAAGCGCGCGCCGAAGCGCTGGTGCTCGGCGAAGATCGTCGCGGCGGTCTCGCTCGCGCTGTAATTCATCTCGAGCAGCAGGTTGCTGTGGGTCGGCGCGTGGCCGGGCGTCAGCGCGAGCGCGCGGCGGTAGGTCGCGATCGCATCGTCGGCCCTGCCGAACTCGCGATAGATGCCCGCGAGATTGAAGTGGACCTCGGCGGTGTCGGGCAGGAGGGCCTGCAGCCGTTCCAGCTCGGGCAGCGCCTCCTCGCGGCGGTTCAGCTCGATCAGCGCCACGGCATGGTTGTTGCGAAGCCGGGTGCATTCCGGCTGCAGCCCTACGCAGACCCGATAGACCTCGAGCGCCTCCTCGAAGCGCCGGACCTCGAGCAGCGCGGCACCGAGCTCCAGCTGATACAGGACCTCGCCGGGACGCAGCTCGACCGCCTGCTGGAAAAGCGCGATCGCCTCTTCGTGCCTGCGGTCCCGCGTCGCCATGCGGCCGAGGAAATAGAGCGCGTCGGTATGGCGCGGGTCGCGCTCCAGCACGCGGCGGTAGAGCCGCTCCGCGCCCGCGGGATCGCCGCGGCATTCGCACTGATAGGCCGCGCGCAGCCATTCCTCCGGCCCGTCTGCGGCGCCTTCCCGCGGCGCCGGGCTGCGAAGCACGCGCTTGAGCCAATTCATTGCACCGTCCCCGCGACTGGTAACATTGAAGGCCTAAGGCACGCGACGCATGTTTTCCCGCGAATCCACGGATTTTGCCATCGAACTCGTGCAGGAGTTCTCGAAGCGTTGTCCGCCGGAGCTCGCCGAGCGCTCGACGACGGCAGTGGCGCGCGCGATCGACGAGGTCTGCAACCGCGCCGCGCAGTTCCAGCGCAGCAAGCGCCTCGGCTGGCTGGGCAAGGCGCGTTTCGGCACGGAGTTCAAGACGCGCATGAAGGACAGCGGCTACGTGCAGGAATTCATCGACGAGCTGACCACCCGGCTGCTGATCAGCATGTCGGGGAAGTAGCCGCCGCTACGCGGCACCAGAAAAGAAAAAGCCCCTGGAGTCCAGGGGCTTCTCTTGCAGCGCTTACCGCTTAACGGCAGGCGCCCGGCAGGTACTTGCCGGCGATCGGGTTCGTGCTCCCGGCCGTGCAGGTCCAGGTTCTCGCGTTGTCGGCGGAGACCATGGCCACCGTGCCGCTGGTGACTGCGGCGTTCACGCCCGAGGACTTCATGGTCGAGGTGATGGTGATGGCCGTGCCGTCACCCGTGACCGCGACCGTGGCCGTGTACTTGCCCGTCGTGGTGTTGATGGCGTCGGTCGTCGCCGGCATCACGCCCTTGTCGGCGATGTACTCCGCGACCGGCGTCTTCGCCGCGCCGGCCAGGCTCACCGCTTCCGACACTTGCGAGCGCGCGATGTAGTCCTGGTATGCCGGTATCGCGACTGCCGCCAATATGCCGATGATCGCGACCACGATCATCAGCTCGATCAGCGTAAAGCCCTTCTGAAGCTGTTTCATGCAGTTGGCTCCTTATTCACCCTGGTTGAACGAACGGAACAAGCAATGCTACGCACTTGGCCCGAGGAGAGAAACGCAAACCTCGGGCCAGCTCAAGATCGCAAAAATATTGCCCTATTATCAATGTGTTGTATTCGTGCCGGCGCGATCCCGTGACATATTTCCCGGTTTCATCAGCGCGCAACCTGCCCAATTGCGTCACTCGCGACCAGGATTGGTCTGCTGCAGCGCCTGCAGCGCCAACCGGACGCGACCGGCCACGTCGTGCCAGCTCTCGGAGCGCCGCCGCAGGAACAGGCGCATCGTCGGGTACCAGGGGCTGTCCTCCCGGCCCGCGAGCCAGCGCCATTCCGCCGGGAAGTGCACCAAGGTCCAAACCGGCCGACCCAGGGCGCCTGCCAGATGCGCGGTCGCAGTGTCGATCGAGATGACCAGGTCGAGATTCGCGATCAGGGCGGCGTCGTCGGCGAAGTCGCGCAGCTCCGCGCTCGCATCGATCAGCTTCATGCCCTGCGGCGGCCGCGCGGCCTGCGCCGCCGCGGCGCCCCTTTGCAGGCTGACGAATGCGACGCCGGGCACGCCCGCAAGAGCCGCGAGCGTCTCCAGCTCGAGCGATTTCAAGGGCGTGATGCGGTTCTTCGAATCGGTCGACCAGTACAGCCCCACTTTCAGGCCCGGACCGAGCGCCGCAAGCTTCGATTGCCATCGCGCCGCGTCCTCCGCGCGCGCGTGCAGATACGGCACCGGGACGGGAATCGTATCGAGCGTGCTGTGGAACAGCCGCGGCAGACTGAGCAGGGAGCAGCACAGGTCGAAATCGGGCGGCGGCTCCTGCGCGTCGTGCGTCGCGCTTACGCCTGACAGGGTGCGGAAAAGGCGCAGCAGCTTGGGCGGGCAGCTGACGATCGCTTCGCCGCCTCTTGCCGCGACCAGCGGCGCGTAGCGCACGAACTGGATGGCGTCGCCGAAACCCTGCTCGGCGTAGAGCAGGATCCGCCTGCCGCGCAGCTCTTCGCCGTTCCAGCGCTGCCGGCCGGCGTAGGGCCAGAAGGGGGCGAGCTCCGGCAGCTTCAGGCGCCATTCGTATTCCTCCCACCCGGCCTCGAATTCCCCCGCCTGCAGCAGCTGCAGCGCATGATTGAAGTGCGCTTCGGCGAAATCCGGCCGCGCGGCGATCGCCGCGCGATAGGCCTCCCTCGCGCCGCGCGCGTCGCCCTCCTGCTCGAGGAGAAAGCCCAAGTTGAGGCTCGCCTCGGCAAGCGCGGGCTTGAGCTCCCGTGCCGCCCTGTAGTTCTGCGCCGCTTCGCCCAGTCGCCCCGCCTCGTACAGCGCGATCCCTAGGTTGAGGTGCGCCTCGGCAAGGGTCGGGTCGGCCGCGACCGCATCGCGGTACGAGGCGACGGCGTCCTGCTGCCTGCCGCAAGCCTTGTAGGCGTTGCCGAGGTTGTTGTGCGCCTGCGCGAGCGACGGCTCGAGCGCCAGGGCCTCCTCGTAGCACTCGATGGCGGCCGCGATCTCGCCGCGCTCCTGCAATGCGTAGCCGCGCGCACTCAGCAGCGCGGCAAGGCCGCTCAGCGCCTGCGCGGTCTCG
>JBFLYF010000125.1:0-8809 GCA_040756795.1 Pseudomonadota bacterium | reverse complement strand
GCTCGCCCAGGCCGAGGATGCCGATCGTGCGGTCGGAGGCGAGATATTGCCTGCGCCGTTTCCAGAGCTTGTCCTTCTGAAAGGACCGATAGCAATAAAGATGGCGATGCCAATCCAGCACACAGGCGATGACCATCTCGCCCATCGCCGCGACCATGCCGGGGTCGATGAGGCGCGCGAGCGGCACGCCGCGCGGCAGCTCGGGGTCCTCGATCAGGTTCTCGACGCCCATCCACATCGACTGGATGAGCCTGAGCTTCTTCAGCCGCGCGAACGTGCCGCGCGGGTGCGTCGCCACCAGCGCGACGTCGATGTCGCCGCCGTTCACTTCCGGCCAGGCGAAGAAGCGCTCCGCCGGAAGCGCCTTCTCGAGGAGGGGAAGCCAGAACTCCGGCTTCTCCTTGGTCGAGGCGAACAGGACGTTCACGGCGGGCGGCGCTCAGCCGCCCGGCTTGAAGCCCGACGCCTTGATGACCGGCCCCCATTTGTCGTAATCGGCACGCAGGATGCGAGCGAGCTCGGCGGGCCCGAGTCCCGTGGGCTCGAGGCCCATGTCGTCGAGACGCTTCTTCAGGTCGGGCGCCTGCACCGCTTCGATCGCCGCCTTGGCGTAGCGCTCGATCACGTCCTTCGGCGTTCCCGCGGGCGCGAACAGCGCGTACCAAGCGCTTGCCTCGAGGTTGTAGCCCTGCTCCCTGAAGGTGGGCACCTCCGGCGCGCTGGAGGAGCGCTGCGCACCGGCGACCGCGATCAAGCGCGCCTTGCCCGAGCGCGCCATGGTGAGCCCGTCGGCGAGCACGAAGAATCCCGCCTTCACCTCGCCGGCGACGAGCGCCTGCAAGGCGGGCGCGGTGCCCCTATAGGGGATGTGCGTCATCTGGAGCCCGGCGGCGCGCGAGAACATCACCCCGAGGTAATGGGGCAGGCTGCCCGCCGCGGCCGAGGCGTAGTCGCCCATCTTCGGCTCCTTCTTCACGATCGCGGCGAACTCGGCGAGGCTCTTCGCCGGCAGCTCGGCGTTGACGAGCAGCGCCAGCTGGAAGTTGCTGATGTGCGCGACCGGTTCGAAGTCCCTGAACGGGTCGTAGCGCACCGCCGCGCCGTGCGAATGCGGGAAGGCGACGAAGGGCGCGAGCGGCGAGAGCAGGATCGTCAGGCCGTCGGGCGCGGCGTTCTTCACCTGCTCGGTGGCGATCATGCCGACGGCCCCGGGCTTGTTCTCGACGATGGTGTTCATGCCGAGCGGCCCGCGCATCCGCTCGGCGACCAGGCGCGTCAGCAGGTCGCCGACCGAGCCCGGCGGGTAGCCGAAAACGAACTTGAGGGTGCGTTCCTGCGCCGCCGCGGGCAGCGCAAGCAGCAGTGCGACGATCAGGGCAAGGGGGCGCATGCAATATATCTCCTCCGTTCTCTCCTGCGGCGATGTTAGCATCGCTCGCCGAGGAGGAACCATCATGCAGGAACTGCGCAGCTACGTTTGCGGCCGATGGGTCGCGGGCAAGGGCGCGCCGCAGACGCTCGTCAACCCGGCCACCGAGGAGCCGCTCGCGAGCGCATCGAGCGAGGGCGTCGACCTCGGCGCGGCGCTCGAGTACGCGCGCGCGACCGGCGGCCCGGCGCTGCGCGCGCTCTCGTTCGCCGCGCGCGGCGCGCTGCTGAAGGGAATCGCCGACGCGATGCAGGCGAGCCGCGACGAGCTGATCGAGCTGGGCATCCGCAACGGCGGCAACACCCGCTCGGACGCCAAATTCGACGTCGACGGCGCGATCGGAACTCTTCTTGCCTACTCGGAAACAGGAGCTTCTCTCGGGATCACGAGATTCCTCCTGGACGGGGAAGGCATCCAGCTGGGCCGCTCGCCGCGCTTTCACGGCCAGCACCTGCTCATGCCGCGCCGCGGCGCGGCGGTGCACGTCAACGCCTTCAACTTTCCGGCCTGGGGGTTCGCCGAGAAGGCGGCGGTGGCGCTGCTCGCGGGGATGCCGGTGCTCTCCAAGCCCGCGACCAGCTCGGCGCTGCTCGCGCACCGCATCGTCGAGCGGGTCGTGGAGAAAAACCTGCTGCCGCCCGGCGCGCTCTCGCTGCTGGTGGGCGCGCCGCGCGACCTCGTGGAGCGTCTCGGCGCGCAGGACGTGCTCGCCTTCACCGGCTCGGGCGACACGGGCGAGCGCATCCGCGCGCTGCCCAACGTCATCCGCCACTCGGTGCGCGTCAACGTGGAAGCCGACAGCCTGAACGCGGCCGTGCTCGGCCCGGACGTGGCGCCGCGCAGCGACATGTACGAGCTGTTCCTGAAGGAGGTGGTGCGCGACATGACGCAGAAAGCGGGGCAGAAATGCACCGCGATCCGGCGCCTGGTCGTTCCCGCCGCCGCAGCCGGCGAGGTGAGGAGCGACCTCGCGGAGCTCCTGGCCGCGATCACGGTGGGGGATCCGATGAAGGAAGAAACCAAGATGGGGCCGCTCGCCACCGCCTCGCAGCTCGCCGAGGCGCGCAAGGGAATCGAGCGGCTTGGCGGCAGGGTCGCTTTCGGCGAACCCGGGAAAGCTCCCGGGAAAGGTTTCTTTCTCTCGCCGGTGCTCATCGAGGACCCGGGCCCGGCAGTGCATGAGCACGAGGTGTTCGGCCCGGTCGCGAGCCTGATCACCTACGCCGAGAACCCCGGCGCGATCGTCGCGCGCGGCAACGGCGGCCTGGTGTGCTCGATCTATTCCGAGGACCAGGCCTTCATCGAGGAAACGGTCGCCGAGGTCGCGCCCTACCACGGGCGCATCTACCTCGGGCATCCGAAAATCGAGCTCTCGCCCGGCCCCGGCACCGTGCTGCCGCAACTGGTGCACGGCGGGCCCGGGCGCGCGGGCGGCGGCGAGGAGCTGGGCGGCGCGCGCGGCCTCGCCTTCTACCTGCAGCGCACCGCGCTCCAGGGATCGCGCCCGGTGATCGCTAAAATCACAGGCAGCAAGCCGACCCAGGAGGGCTGACCATGCCGAAAGCGTTCAGCGAGAAGAGGCTCACCGCCGAAGTCCTGCACCGCATCCGCAAGACGCCCAACCCGCGGCTGAAGCAGGTGATGACGAGCTTCATCAGGCACATGCACGCCTTCGTGCGCGAGGTGAAGCCGACGCAGGAGGAGTGGATGCGTGGCATCCAGTTCCTCACCGAGACCGGCAAGTGGTGCGACGCCAGGCGCCAGGAGTGGATCCTGATGTCGGACACGCTCGGCGTCTCGATGCTGGTCGACGCGCTCAACTACAAGGCGAGCGACGGGGCCACGCAGTCCACCGTGCTCGGGCCGTTCCACCGCGAGCACGCGCCCGAGTACCCGCTCGGCGCCGACGTCTCGAAGCACGGCGGCGCGGACGGCGAGCCCTGCATCGTCTCGGGCACGGTGCGCTGCACCAGGGGCCGGCCGGTGGCGGGCGCGAAGCTCGACATCTGGGAGGGCGGCGCCGACGGCCTGTACGACTCGCAGAAGGGCGAGGAGATGAACCTGCGCGGCGTCTTCAGGACCGACGCCGGAGGCAACTTCAACTTCCGCTGCATCACGCCGACCTTCTACCCGGTGCCGCACGACGGGCCGGTCGGCAAGATGCTCACCGCTACCGGGCGCCACCCGATGCGCCCGCCGCACCTGCACTTCTGGATCACCGCGCCGGGCTACCGGCCGCTCATCACGCACCTCTTCGTCAAGGGCGGCAAGTACCTGGATTCGGATGCCGTCTTCGGCGTCAAGCCCGAGCTGGTCGTCGATTTCAAGAAAGACAAGGACGGCTTGACACGCGCGCGTTACGACTTCGTGCTGATGCCGGAGAGCGCCGGCAGGAAGCGGGCCAAATCCCGCTAGGCGGGGGAAGCTTGGTGTCGCCTACGAACCGGTTGTCAGGCAGAGCGTGTCCGCGTGAGTTTGGTGATTACGCCCAAGATCAGCACGATCGCCAATGTGAACATAGGCGCGGATGAAATCCAGCCAAAGCGTCGCGGCAAGCACGATGAAAAAGCCGGAAAGCCCCAACATCAGGGAACTATTGAGGTCGCTGAAGTACACGAAGGCCGATAACCCGGCCAAGAGCAAGAGTAGGCCAGAAAGAATGTACTTGAGTGCTCGCCAGATCATGGGAGGCGCTGCCTAACCAGCAAGAGTGCTGAGTAACATAGTTCGCCGCTTGTCTAGTATGCGCCCGTTCGCTTTCCGAATCATTGTCTCAAGGTCGCCGAGGGGCGAGCGGAATTGCATACTGGCGCTCGGGCGGGTAAGGGGTTGATTCGGAAGTTATCCTGGGGGTCCCTGCCAGCGAATTTGCGAATAGCCGGCTTCGACGCTCCAGTCGATGCCGATTCCGGGCGCCGCGTTTACTTGCAGCTCTTTTTCCTGAAGGTCCTTTCTCGAGATGATCCTGGTGTCGTTCGCCAAGGCTGCGGCGAGGGCGGCGCAGTACTGGAGCTCCCACGGGTGCGCGTTCGGCGCGAGCAGCGCGATCGGCACGCCCTGCGCCGAGGCGGCGATGGTCTGCACCATCTCCAGCGACCCCCAGGCGAACGGGTCGATGCGCAGCAGCTTGTAGCGTTTCTCGAGGATCGCCTTTCGCAGTGCGCTCCAGTCGGCGGGGACGCTTGGATCTTCGTCTTTCTCTATTCGAATCTTTTGTCCTGACTTGCCGAACAGACCGCAAAGCGAAACCCCTTTCGATCTCGCGAGCGCATCCCAGGCCGCCATGTCGCGCGCGACGCCCGCGTCGTCGTTCAGCGTGAAGCCGTAGCCCGCAGTGCCGCCGGCGGCGAGCACGCGCGCGACCAGCGCTTCGGCGCCCGAGGCGAGCCGCAGCGAGTGCACGTGCGTGTGGGCGATCGCGAGCGGGGCGGCCACGCTAGCCCCACACCTCGCGCGCCACCTCGACGACGCGCTCGAGCTTGCGCCACTGCTCGTCGATCGTCAGCGCGTTGCCGTGGTGCGTGCTCGAGAAGCCGCATTGCGGCGAAAGGCAGAGGTTTTCGAGGGGGACGTACTTGGAAGCCGCGTCGATGCGGCGTTTTATGGTTTCTTTTTCCTCCAGCAAACCGGATTTCGTAGTGATAAGGCCCAGAACCACCTTCTTTCCCTTCGGCAGATGGCGCAGCGGCTCGAAGCCGCCGGCGCGCTCGGAGTCGAACTCCATGAAAAAACCGTCCACGTCGCAGGAGAACATCGCTTCGGCGACCGGCTCGTAGCCGCCGGAGGCGACCCAGCTCGATTTGAAATTGCCGCGGCAGGTGTGCATCGTCACCGTCATGCCCGCGGGCCGGCCGGCGAGGGCGGCATTCACCGCACTCGCATAGGTGCGCGGCAGCAGCGCCGGGTCGTCGCCGTTCCTGCGGCAATTCTCCCGGATCTTCGGATCGCACAGGTAGGCGAAGCTCACGTCGTCGAGCTGGAGGTACGTGCACCCGGCTGCGGCGAGGTAACCGATTGCCTTGCGATAGGCGGCGGCGACGTCGGCCCAGAACGGCTCGATCTCCGGATACGCCTCGCGCGACACGCTGCTCCGCCCGCCGCGCAGGTGCAGCATCGAGGGCGAGGGGATGGTGAACTTCGGCGTTTTACTCGAGTTGGCTTTCAGGAAAGCAAAATCCTCGAGCATGATCGGCTTCGAGCATCCGACCTTGCCCGTCACCGATGCGATCGGCGGCTGCTCGCCGGCGGCGCCGAATTTCGGCCCGGGGTTGGCAACCGTGGCGACGCCCTCGAGCCGCGAAAGAAAATCGAGATGCCACCAGTCGCGGCGGAATTCTCCGTCGGTGACGGCTTCGAGGCCGATCGCTTCCTGCTTGTGGATTGCTTCTATAATGAATCTGTCTTCCAGCGTTCTCAGCTCGCGGGAAGAAAGCTCATTCCTGCGAAACTTCTCCCGCGCTTGCGCGAGCGCCTTCGGGCGCAGCAGGCTCCCCACTTGATCGGCGCGAAAGGGCGGCTTCATTGAGAGTGACAGTGTAATGGGTATCGCGCTTTCGCTCGCCGCGATGCTCGGCTTCGCCTCGAACATCCTGCTGACGCGCTACGCGCTCGCGCGCATGCCGCTCGAGGCCGGGTTCTTCGTGGTGCTCGCGACCAATATCCTCTTTCCGGCGGCGCTCTTCGCGATCGAGCTCGCGGCGCGCGAGGCGTCCTGGGGCTGGAGCTGGGAGGGCGCGGGCCTGTTCGCGCTCGGCGGGGTGATCGGCACTTTTCTCGGGCGCAGGATGCTGTTCGACGCGGTGCGGCTGCTCGGGCCGGCGCGCGCGAGCGTGGTGCACTCCACCGCGCCCGCGTTCGCGCTGCTGGGCGCCTGGCTGCTCGCGAACGAGCGCCTCGGCGCCTGGGAAATCGCGCTCATGGCGGTGGTCTGGACCGGGCTCTGGTTCACGCAGCCGCGCGGCGGGCACACGGCCGGCACGCCGGCGGCTTCCGCCGCGCGCGCGCGCAGCGGCCTCATCGCCGGGATCCTCGCGGTCGCCGGCTTCGGCTTCGGCAACGTGTTCCGCGGGCTGGCGATGCACGGCTGGAACGAGGCGGTGCTCGGCACGGTGATCGCCTCGGTCGCCGCGCTCGCCTGCCAGGTCGCGGCGACGCGCGGCTGGTCGAGGATCGCGGCGCAGCTGCGCGCCGCCGACGCCGGAGCGCTGTGGCTCTACTTCGGCTGCGGCGTCGCCACCACGCTCGGCTCGATCTTTCTCTCGCTCGCCATGAACCACCTGGAGATCGCGCTCGCGGTGCTGGTGGTGCACACCACGCCGCTCGCGATCTTCCCGGTGAGCGTGTTCCTGCTGAAGAACCGCGAGGAGCTGAGCGGGCGCACGGTGCTCGGCGCGGCGCTGGTGCTCGCCGGGATTGCTCTGCTGGCCTTGCGCTAGCTGAAAGTTCGGGGACGGAGCCCGATCTCGGCGAGATCGGGCTCCGTCCCCGAACTGCGTCCCCGAACTGCGCTAGAACTCGAGCTTCGCCTGCAGGCCCAGCGTGTAATTGCGCCCGGGCGCCGGTTCGTAGAAGCGCAGGTTGGCGTCGTTCACCACCACCGAGCCGGCGTAGCGCCGGTTGGTGAGGTTATCGACGCGCAGGTACTCGCGCAGGCGCCAGCGCGCGCCCTGCTGGGTGAAGCCGGCGGCGAGGCTGAGGACGTTCCAGGCATCGGCCGCCTCGCTGTTGCGGTCGTCCACCCAGACGCGCGACTTGTGCTGGAACTCGAGCGCGGCGGCGAAGCCGCTAGTCACGTGGCGCCAGCGCAGCTCGGCGTAGAGCGTGGCGCGCGGCACGCCGGGCAGGCGGCTGCCGGCCGGAACCGTGACCGCCACCGCGGGCGCGCCCGCGACCGATGCGAAGCTGTCGAGGAACTTCGCTTCCATGCGCGTCCAGGCGACAAGCGCCTCGAAGCCGAGCGGCAGCGCGGCGTCGACGCCGAGCTCGAAGCCGCTGCGGCGGGTGCGGCCCGCGTTCTTGAAGGTGGCGCGCCCGCCCGAGCTGCTCTCGATCGCGATCTCGTCGCGCGTGGCGATGTCGAACAGCGCCGCGTTCAGGCGCACGCGGCCGCCGAGCACCGTCTTCACGCCCGCCTCGAGATGCCGGCTGCGCGCGGCGGCGAGGTCGAAGTTCAGGCCCGGGCCCGCCGTGCGGTAAGCGAGCTCCACGAAGGTCGGCGTCTCGAAGCCGCGGCCGTAGTTGACATAGAGGCTCGTCGCGGGCGCGAGGCGGTAGAGGACCCCGGCGACCGGCGTGACGGCGCGGTAGGACTTGCGGCCGCTGTCGTCGGCGTTGCCCGGCGCGACGAAATAGTCGACGGTGCCGAAGGCGACGCGGTTCGCGCGCAGGCCGGCGATCGCGATCCAGCGCTCGGCGAAGCGCCATTCGCCCTGCGCGTAGGCCGCCGCGCTCGAGACGGTGTCGTCTTCGTCGCGCTTGAGCGCGCCGATGCCGCCGTTGTTGTTGAGGTAGCCGCGGCGCCGCTCGGCCATGCGCTCGTACTCGCCGCCAAGCGTGAGCGTGAAGCGCCGCCCGAGCAGCGCCGTCTCGCGCGTCAGGCGCAGCGACGCTCCGCCGTAGCCGCGATCGAGGTCCACCACCCCGCCCGAGTGCGTCGCCGCGGCCTGCGTCGCGAGCGGGATGGCGAGGTACTGGCGCACGCCGCGCTGCCCCGCATAGAGCGCGGCGTGCAGCGACCAGCCGGCGAGCCGCTGCGCGAATGCGGCGCCGAGCTGGCTCTGCGCCGCGCTCTTGCGCGTGTCGAACGTCAGCGCGTTCGCGACCACCTGGCGCGGGTCGGCCTGCATCTGCGCGCGCGTCAGGCCGAGCGGGTCCTGCGTCTCGGGGCTGGCGAAGGCGTTCGCCACCAGCGTCAGGCTCGAGCCGGCGGCGGGCGCGAGCGCGAGCTTCGCGTTCAGCTGCTCGCGGTCGGCGGCGGAATGCCTGCGGTAGCCGTCGGTGTGGAACCGCGAAGCGCTGACGACGCCACCGTCGAAGCCCAGCTTCATTCCTGTCTTGTGACTCCCAAATGAACCAAAAGAAACGTCTCCGGCGATGCCCGGCTCGCCGCGCTCGGTGAGGAGGTTGATGACGCCGCCCGCGGCGTTGCCGTACATCACCGAGAAGGGCCCGCGCAGCACCTCGATCCTCCCGGCCGAGCCGAGGTCGAAGTGCGACACCTGGCCCTGGCCGTCGGGAAAGCTCGCCGGGATGCCGTCGGTGACGAGGCGCAGGCCCCGGATGCCGAAGGTCGAGCGAGCGCCGAAGCCGCGCGAGGAGATCTGCAGGTCCTGCGCGTAGTTCTGGCGGTTCTGCACCGAGAGGCCGGGCACGCGGCCGAGC
>JBFLYF010000124.1:0-8833 GCA_040756795.1 Pseudomonadota bacterium | reverse complement strand
CGGCGCTGCCGCTCATCGCGGCCTACGCCCTGTGGGTCACGCTGCAGCGTGAGCAGCCCGCGGGCGCGCGTGGGCGGGCTCTGGTGCCGCCGCTTGCGGCGGCGGCAGCCTACGCCGCCTGGGTGCTGCTGCGGCCCGCGGAGACCGCGGACAGCTATTCCCGCATCCTCGGCGAGCATGCGCAGGCGCTGCATGCTTCCGGCGATTTTCTTGCGGTGGCGGGCGCGAGCGTTCTCAGGCAGATGAACGCGGTGGCGGAGGGATGGATCGGCTCTGTCCTCATCTACTGGGTGGAAGGTCGGCCGGTGCGCACCGTCCTCGCGGCAGCGATCGGCGGTCTGGCGCTCGCCGGCATGGCCTTGCGGCTGCGTGCCGGCAAGCCGGATGCCTGGATCGCGGCCGCCTATCTCGGGATGTACCTTGCCTGGCCGTTTTACGATCAGATGGAGCGGTTCCTCTTCCCGCTGCTGCCGGTGCTGGTGCTCTACGCCTTCGCGGCGGCGGGCAAGGCGCTCGCGGCGGCCGGACGCGAAGCCGCGCTCGGCTACGCGCTGCTCGCCGCGCTGCTGCTCAGCCTCGCGCTGCCCGCCCTCGCGTTCATCTACCAGCGCGCGCGCGCGCCGCAGGAGTTCGCCGCGGTGACGGACTGGTACCGTACGCCCGATCTCGCCGCGGCTCGCGCCCGCGCGCAGGTGCAGCTCGATCTTCTCGCCGACATGGACGTGATCCGGACGACGACCCGCGCCGAAGACCGCGTGATGTGGGTCGCGCCGTCATACCTCGCGCTGCTCGCCGGCCGGCGTGGCGTCGCCGCGCCGTCTGCGCACCTCGCACCCGAGGCCTACCGGCAGGCGGTACGCGCGTCCGGGGCCGACTATGTCTTCCTGAGCAAATTCCATCCGCGCGACACGCTCAGCGATGAAGCTTGGCGGGTCGGGGTCGGCGCGCTCGCCGACCGCCTCGCCGTGGTTCACGCGCGCGCGCGCCCAGATGGCGTGGTGACCGCGGTTCTTCTGCAGGCCCCGAGATGAGTGTGGCGAGGGAATGGCTGCGCTACGTGGCGGCGGGCCTGGTCGCGCTCGGCGTCGATTTCGGCACCTACGTGGCGCTGATCCGGCTCGCGGACGTGAACTACCTGCTCGCGGCGCCGGCCGGGTTCGCGCTCGGCCTGGCGACGATCTACGCCTTCAGCGTGCGCTGGATCTTCGCCCACCGGCGCCTCGCCGACGCGCGCCTCGAGTTCGCGCTCTTCAGCCTGATCGGGCTGGGCGGGATGGCGCTCAACCAGGCGGTCATCTACGGCGCGGTCGAATGGTTCCGGCTTTCCTACGAGATGGCGAAGGTGGTTTCGGCGGCGCTCGTCTTCTGCTTCAACTTCGCCGCGCGCAAGCTCCTGCTGTTCACCCGGTACCGCTAGGGGCGCGACGATCGAGACGGTCCGAGCAAGCGTGGTGATCATCGGCGCCGGCCCCGCGGGGCTGACTGCCGCCTATGAGCTGGCGCAGGCGGGAATGCGCGACGTGATCGTGCTCGAGGCGACGCACGCGGTGGGCGGCCTCGCGCAATCGGTCGAGTTCAAGGGCAACCGCATCGACATCGGAGGCCATCGCTTCTTCTCCAAGTCGGACTGGGTCATGGACTGGTGGCTGCGCATGCTGCCGCTCGCCGCGCCGCAGGGCGCGGTGCGCCTCGACTACCAGGGCAAATGGCGCGAGCTCGCCCGGGCGGCGAGCGCAAGCGAGTCCGAGCGCGACGTCATGCTGGTGCGAAAGCGCCTCTCGCGCATCTATTTCGACGGCCAGTTCTTCGACTACCCGCTGAAGGCGAATTTCGAGACCGCGCTCAAGCTGGGGCTGGCGCGCTGCGTGATCTTCGGCCTCAGCTACGTCTCGGCGAAGATCTTCCCGCGCCGTCCGGAGAAGAGTCTCGAGGACTTCTTCGTCAACCGCTTCGGCCGCCGCCTCTACCTGCAGTTCTTCAAGGAATATACCGAGAAGGTCTGGGGCGTTCCCTGCGACCGCATCAGCGCCGAATGGGGCGCGCAGCGCGTCAAGAGCCTGTCGATCGGCAAGGCGTTGCTGCACGCGCTGGCAAGGCCCTTTCGCCGCGATGGCTCGCTCGGCGGCGCGACGCAGACCTCGCTGATCGAGCGTTTCCTCTATCCCAAGTTCGGTCCGGGGCAGATGTGGGAGGTGACCGCGGCGCGCCTCGGCGCCATGGGCGTGCGCCTGATCCACGAGGCGCGCGCAGAGCGCATCGAGCGAGGTGCAGGAGGCGTCGCCGCGGTGGGCGCCCGCGGGCGCGACGGCGCGGAGCGGCGCTACGAGGCCGATTTCTTCATCTCGAGCATGCCGGTGCGCGACCTCGTGCTCGGCATGGAACCGCCGGCGCCGGAGCCGCTGCGCGAGATCGCCGCCGGGCTGGAGTACCGCGACTTCATCATCGTGGGGCTGCTCTACCGGCGGCTGGCGAAGCCGCTGCCGGACAACTGGATCTACGTGCAGGAGCCGGGCGTCAAGGTCGGCCGGCTGCAGGTGTTCAACAACTGGAGCCCCTACCTGGTGCGCGACCCGGACACGATCTGGATCGGCATGGAGTATTTCTGCAGAGAGGGCGATGCGCTCTGGAGCACGCCGGACGCCGAGTTGCAGGAGCTTGGCGCGCGTGAAATGCAGCAGCTGAAGCTCGCCGACTCTGCCGATCGGATCGACGCCGTCGTGATCCGCATGCCGAAGGCCTACCCGGGCTATTTCGGCGGCTACGCGCGCTTCGGCGAGCTGCGCGCCTGGCTCGACGCTCAGGCGAACCTGTTCCTCGTCGGCCGCAACGGCATGCACCGCTACAACAACCAGGACCATTCGATGCTGTCGGCAAAGCGCGCGGTCGAGGCGATCCTCGCGCGCAGCGCGGACAAATCGGCGATCTGGGCGGTCAACATCGACGACGACTATCTCGAGGAAGGCGCGGCGCGCTAGAGGCCGCAGGCCATGCCCGGCTACCGGCGCCGCAGGCCGAGAACGCCGAGGAAGAAGCTCGAGAAGACGAGCTGCAGACCGAGGATGATCGCGGTGGCCGAGGGCGCGACGATGCGCAGCGACACCTCCGGGTCGAGCGCGCCGAACGCGGCAAAGCTCCACAGGTCGAGCGAATAGGCGCCGCCCGCCAGGCCCGCGAGGAGCAGCAGCAGGCCCACGCCCGTCCCGACCTCCACGCTGACCACCGAGGTCAGGCGCTCGATGCGCGGGTCGGGAGGCAGCAGCCGCGCGTTGATGGCGAAAACCTTGGCGAAGACCGCGAACGTCACCGCCTGCGCGCCGCAGACGATCGCCGCCCCGCTGTAGACGAGCGTATTGACGCTCAGGCCGAAGCCGGCCACGCTGCGCGGCCCGGGCAGGAGCCACAGCATGGAGGCGGCGCCCGCGAGCATCAGCAGCGCCCCGGGATAGAGGAACAGCCAGCGCGGGCTGAGCAGCAGGAGGAACCGCAGGTGGCGCCAGCCGTCGCGGAAGCTGCGCAGGTGCGGCGGCCGGTTACGGCCGTCGGGCGAGAGCGTCGTAGGCACCTCTGCGATGCGCAGCCCGTCCACCGTGGCGCGCACCACCATTTCGCTCGCGAATTCCATGCCGTCGGCGGTCAGGCCGAGCGCCGTGACCGCCTGCCGGCGAAAGCCGCGCAGCCCGCAGTGAAAGTCGCCCACCGGGCTGCGGAAGAACAGCCTGCCGATTCCACTCAGCAGCGGGTTGCCGACGAAGCGGTGCAGCGCGGGCATCGCGCCCGGGGCGATGCCGCCCTGGAAGCGGTTGCCCATCACCAGGTCCGCGCCCCCGCGCAGGCTGGCGACGAACGGCTCGAGCGCGGCGAAGTCGTAGCTGCCGTCGGCGTCGCCCATGATCACGTAGCGGCCGCGCGCCGCCGCGATCCCGGCGCGAAGCACGCAGCCGTAGCCTTTCCTCGATTCGTGGATGACGCGCGCGCCGGCTCGTTCGGCGATTGCCGCCGAGCCGTCCGAGCTGCCGTTGTCCGCGATCAGCACCTCGCCCTCGACGCCGCTGCGCTCGAGGAAGCCGCGCGCCTTCGAGACGCAGGCCTCCACGGTGCGCGCCTCGTCCAGGCAGGGCATCAGGATCGTCAGTTCGCAGGATTCGGGCGCGTCGCCGTCCACAGTTCTCCCCACTCGCCTTGCGCGCTCCTGCGGTACGCCGGGAAGCGGGCCGCCATCCGCGCGGCGGCGCGCTCGGCGCCCTCGTACACCATGGTGACGCGCGGCCCGCGCAGGAACGGGTCGTTATGCACCAGGTCGCGCGTGTAGAAGCCGGCGCGGATGTTCACGAACACCACCTGCGGGTGTTGCGCATCGGCGGGCGCCGCGAGCGGCGGCACCTGGGCGCGCTGGCGCGAGATGAAGGTATCGACCTGGACCAGCCGCAGCCCGGTGGCGAAGATCGCGGAGAGGACGACGGCCCACGCGGCCATGCGGCGAAGGTCTTCGTCCCCGCGGGCGTCGTCTCCGGCGAGCGGGATCGCCGCAAGCAGCGGCAGCACGAACCATGACGAGTGCAGGTAGCGGTATCCCCAGCCGTGGCCTTGGTCGAACGGCACCAGGAAGTAGCCCAGAAACGTCAGGGCAAGCGCCGCGGCGAGCAGCCGCACGCCCGTGCGCCGGCGTGCGAGCCACAGACCGAGCGCCGCGAGCACGAGCAGGCAGGCCGCGCCCCAGGTCCAGACCTTCGAAAGGCCGGAGAAGCGCGCGAGCAGCACGCGCTCGTCGGGAAGCGTCATCACGTTGCGCAGGTGCGTCGCGATCACGTCGAGGAGCGCCGGCTGCGACGGCGGCGGCGGGGCGACCGCCGGGGCTGCCGCCGGGGCCGTCGCGCGGGCGAGCTCGAGCAGATGGCCGTGCCAGCCCACGCCGAGCAGCAGGGCAAGCGGCAGGTAGCCCGCGACCAGGGCGGCAAGCAGCGAAGCCGCACCGGGCCTCGTGCACAGCCAGACGAGAAAGGCGGTCGCGAAGAGCAGATGCGGCAGAGGGTTGTGCAGGGTGAGCGCCAGCGATCCGACGACTCCGGCGAGCAGCGCGCGCGGGATCGTCGGCTGCAGCAGCAGCAGCGCATACAGCAGGTTGAGGAGCAGGTGCGCGGGCATCGAGTAGTACGAGATCGACGTCACCACGAACGCGGGCGAGGCGAGCGCGATCGCGAGCGCCCAGCCCGCCGCTTCGCGCGATCCCGTGACGCGCTCGGTCAGCCGGTGCAGCGCCGGTAGCGTCAGCGCGCCGATCGCGGGGTTCGCCGCCCAGGGGATGCCGAGCGCGGCGAACGGCGCGAGCAGCAGCGCGAAGCCCGGCCAGTAGCTCGCCGAGACCTCGCCCGTCGCGCGCGAGACGAGGAAGAAATGATTCTGGAAGATGCGCGGGATCAGCGAATCGAGAAGCTCGGGAGGAAAGGCGCCCGCACGCTTGCCTGCGGCGAAGGTCTCGGCCTGAAACAGCGCGGTGTACTCGTCCATCGAAAGCGGGAATGCGTGGTAGGCGCCGAGCGAAGCCGCGCAGAGCAGCGCAAACGCCGCCACGGCGACGGGCCAGGGCCTGGCGCCAAGCCACTCCAGCGCGTGCAGCGCGCCCGGCCGTGCGCGCAGGAAATACGCGCTCACGACCACCGCGAGCAGCAGCAGGTTGCCGTGCCCGTCGTAGGCGGCGAGCAGAAAAGCGAAGATCGGGCTGAAGCCGTCGGGATTGCCCGCGCCCGCGCGCCAGACGAACGCGTGCGCCAGCGCCGCGCCGGCGAGGCTCCAGGCGAGCAGCTGCCCCGCGGCGGAGCGAAAGAAGCTCATGCCTGCGAGCGCGGGGTCCGGTCCCAGAAATAGCCGAGATTGCCGCACGCCTTGCGCAGCCTGACCGGGAGCCGCTCGGCGTGCATTCCCAGCCAGAAGCCGAGATGCCGCGCGCCTTCATAGAGCGGGAAGCGCAGCGCGTCCGCGAAAACCCCTTCGCGGAGAACGAAAACGGCTTCCTGCGCCAGGCTGCGGACGCCCTGGCGGAGCGAAATCCCCGTCCTGCCGGAGAAGATCTGCCGGATCGAATAGCCGCTGTCGAAGTTCCTGCGGAACACGCTCGCGATGCCGTAATCGTGCGAATGCAGCAGCTCGGCCGCCGGCTGGTACGCGATGGCATGTCCGGCGAGCATGACGTCCCGCGCCCACGCCTGGTCCTCGCTCATGATCACGCTCTCGTCGAACGGGTGCCGCCGCCACAGCGAGGCGCGGATGGCGCCGCCGACCGTGGAGAAAAAGCAGCGCGCAAGCGAAGCATCCTCCCCGCGGCCGAGCGCGCGCATCTCGGGCTGCGCGGGGTAGGTGCGCAGGAGGAAGAATTGCTCCATCGCGCTCGCCTCCGGGCGCGGCACCTGCCTGCCGTACACGCCCGCGACGGCGGGATCCTCGAAAGGCGCGAGCAGCGCTCGCAGCCAATCCTCTCCCACGGGCGTCGCGTCCTGCGGCAGGTACACGAGGAACCTGCCGCGCGCCAGGCGCGCGCCGAGGTTCCGTGTGCGACCATGCCCGAACTCCTCGGGCCGGATGCGCGTCAGCCTCGCGGGGTAGGCCGAGACGATCTCCAGCGTCGCGTCGGCGGAGCCGGAGTCGATCACGATCACCTCGGCGGCGGCGGCGATTCGTTGGCGATACAATCCATCGAGGACGGAGCGCAGGTGCTTCTCTCCGTTCTTGGTGAGAAGAATGATGGACGCCAGAATGTCCTCGCCCCGGCCGTCGCGCGCGTTCTGCATGGCCCATCATACCGACTCGGAGGTTCTTCCCGGCGTGACTTCCGTCCCGCAAGGCGATTTCGGCGAATGGCCCGCGCACGGGCTCGAGCGCGTTCCGGCCTGCCCGCTGTGCGGCAGCGGCGCTCGCTCGGTGCTCCACGCCGGGCTGAGGGATTACGCCTTCAGGACCGCTCCGGGCGAGTGGGTCCTGCAGCGCTGCGCGGACTGCGGGTGCGCGTACCTCGACCCGCGGCCGGACGCGGCGACGATCGCGCTCGCCTACGAACGCTATTACACGCACGCGGACGGTCCCGCCGATTCGGCCTTCACGCGCTTGCGGCGGCGCATCGCCGAGGCATACCTCAATGCCAGGTATGGAACCTCCTATCCGAACGCCTTTCCGGGAGGGCAGCACATCGTCGGGCTGTTTCCGAGGCGCCGCGCCTATCTCGACGTAAGCTTTGCGCGCCATCTCGATCCCGCCGCGGGAGACAACAGGCTGTTGCTTGACGTCGGCTGCGGCAACGGCGCGTTCCTGCAGTTCGTCACGCATCTGGGGTGGGCCGCCGAGGGCATCGACAGCGACGCGGCGGCCGTCGCCGCGGCGCGCGCGGCCGGGTGCCGCGCGACCCATGGCAGCCTGGACAAGCTGCCTTTCGCCAAGAACCGCTACCAGCATGTCACCCTCAGCCACGTGATCGAGCACGTGTACGAGCCGCTCGAGCTTCTCGGGCAGTGCTTCGAGCTTCTGGCGCCCGGTGGCCGGCTATGGCTGGAGACGCCGAACCTGGGCAGCTTCGGGCACAGCGTGTTCGGGCCCGCATGGCGGGGGCTGGAGCCGCCGAGGCACTTGGTGCTGTTCGACCGCGCCTCGTTGACCGCGGCTCTCGCTGCTGCCGGATTCTCCGGTATCGAGTTCCGCGCGCATCCCGCCGTCACGCTGTTCATCTGGGAGCAGAGCCGGAAGATCGCGCGCGCCTCCGGCAGGCGCGCTCGTGGCATCCGCGGCAAGCTGCTGTCTTCCCCGCTCGGCGTACATCTCGCCGAGCTCTACGAGGCGCTACGCGCCGACGAGAGCGAGTTTCTCACCTGCATCGCATTCAAGCCTTATGGCGCGGCGAGGGCCGGAACATGAGGTCCGTGAAGCTCATCGCGTACTACCTCACGCAGTTCCATCCGATCCCGGAGAACGATGCCTGGTGGGGTGAGGGATTCACGGAGTGGACCAACGCCCGGCGCGGGCGGCCGCTCTATCCGCGGCACCGGCAGCCGCAGCTGCCGGGCGAGCTCGGCTTCTACGACCTGCGCGACGAGGCGGCGCGCGCGGCGCAGGAGGCGCTCGCGCGGCGCTTCGGGATCGACGGCTTCTGCTTCTACTACTACTGGTTCGGCGGCAAGCGGCTGCTCGAGCGGCCGGTCGAGGCGATGCTCGCCGGCGGCTCGCCGCACCTGCCTTTCTGCCTTTGCTGGGCGAACGAGAACTGGACGCGGCGCTGGGACGGCAAGGACGACGAGATCCTGATCGCCCAGCGCCATTCGCCCGAAGACGACGTCGCGATGATCCGGGACCTGATCCGGCATTTCCGCGATCCGCGCTACCTGCGGGTGCAGGGCAGGCCGCTGCTGATCGTCTACCGGACCGACCGCCTGCCCGACTCGCGCGCGACGGTGCAGCGCTGGCGCGAGGAGTGCCGGCGTGCGGGAATAGGCGAGCTCTACCTCTGCCTCGTGCGCCGCTTCGACATGCGGCCGGGGGGAGACTCCGGCTTCGATGCCATGGTGGATTTCCCGCCGCACGGCCTGATCGCCGCCGAACTGACGCGCGGGATGCGCGGCCTGGACAAGCGGTTCAGGGGGCGCATCTTCGATTATCGCGACCTCGTGCGCGATTCCCTGCATCGCGGCGCCCTGGCGCGCACGCCGCTGCCGAGCTATCCGGGCGTGATGCCGAACTGGGACAACACCGCGCGCAAGCTCGAGCGCGCGCACGTCTACCATGGTGGCACGCCGCTTCGCTACCGGGCGTGGGGCGCCGAGGCCCGGGGGGGCGCCCGCGCGGGCGCGCGGCGCGC
>JBFLYF010000123.1:0-8839 GCA_040756795.1 Pseudomonadota bacterium | reverse complement strand
CGATCGAGGCGTACATCCCGGTGATGATGTCGGCGATCGGCACGCCCGCGCGCTGCGGCTCGCCGTCCGGCTCGCCGGTCACGCTCATCATCCCGCCCATGCCCTGGATCATGAAGTCGTAGCCGGGGCGCTCGCGGTAGGGGCCGCTGTGCCCGAAGCCGGTCACCGAGCAGTAGACGAGGCGCGCATTGACCGTCTTCAGGTCCTCGTAGGCGAGCCGGTAGCGGGCAAGATCGCCGTGCTTGTAGTTCTCGAGCAGCACGTCGGACTTCGCGGCGAGCGCGCGCACGATCTCCTGGCCCGCGGGCGCCGCGAGGTTCACCGTGATCGACTTCTTGCCGCGGTTCGCCGAGGTGAAGTAGGCCGAATCGCGCGTGTCGCGGCCCTGCCGGTCCTTCACCCAGGGCGGTCCGAAGGCGCGCGAATCGTCGCCCGCGCCCGGGCGCTCGACCTTGATCACCTCGGCGCCGAGGTCCGCCAGGTTCTGCCCGGCCCAGGGTGCGGCGAGCACCCTCGAGAGGTCGAGCACGCGGATTCCCGAAAGCGGACCGGCCATGGGCGCCTGCGAATCTACCAGAGGTTGGAGAGCATGCGCAGCGCGAGCGCGAACAGCAGCAGCGCGAACACGATGCGCAGCCGCCGCACCGGCATGCGGTGCGCAAGGCGCGCCCCGAGCGGCGCGAGCGGCATGCTCGCGAGCACGATGAGCGCGAGCGCCGGGACGTAGACGTAGCCGACGCTGCCCGCGGGCAGCCCCTCGACGCGCAGGCCGTGCAGCACGTAGCCCGCGGTGCCGGCGAGCGCGATCGGGAAGCCGTTCGCCGCCGCGGTGCCGAGCGCGCGCTTGAGCGGCACGTTGCACCAGGCGAGAAACGGGATCGAGAGGAACGCGCCCCCCGCGGCGAGGAAGCTCGAAACCGCGCCGATGCCGGCGCCCACCGCAAACAGCCCCGCCGCGCCCGGAAGCTGGCGCGTCGCCTTCGGGCGCGCATCGACCAGCATCTGCACCGAGGCGTAGAAGAGAAACGCCGTGAAGATCACCGCGAGCGCGCGGGTCGGAACGAAGCCCGCGCCGTATGCGGCGCCGAGGGAGCCCGCGGCGATCCCGGGCGCCATCGCGCGCGCCACCGCCCAGTCGACCGCGCCGTGCCGGTGATGCGCGCGCACGCTCGAGGCCGACGTGAAGACGATCGTCGCCATGGCGGTGGCGAGCGTGAGGTGCATCAGGTGCTCGGCCGGGAAGCCCTTCGCCGTGTACACGAGCGCGAGCATGGGCACCATCACCATGCCGCCACCGATGCCGAGCAGCCCGGCGAGAAACCCCACCAGCGCGCCGATCGCGAGGTAGGCCCACCACCACTCCATCAGGCCTCCCCGAGCAGGCGCGCCGCAAGCTCGGCGAAGCCCGCGCCGCTGCGCGCGAGCGTCACGTACTTCGGCTTTTCGGCGAGAACGCCTTCGAATCTCCGGATGTTGGCGACGCCGACCGAGCTCGCGAAGTAGGCGAACATCGGCGCATCGTTCGGCGAATCCCCGGCGAACACGAGCTCGTGCTGCACCCGGTCGAGCTCGAGCGCGAAAACCTCGCGCAGCAGCAGCTTCGCCGTGGCGAGCTTGTCGTAGTCGCCGAACCAGCCGTTGACGTGGATCGAGCTCACCTTGGCGGCGAGACCCTCGGCGCGCATCAGCGCCGCGATGCGCTCGGCCGCCTCCAGCGGGAGCGCCGGCACGTCCTCGCACCAGTCGATCGCCAGGTCGGTCTCGCGATAGGGTTGATCGGCCGCGATCGCGCAGCCTGGAACTTCACCCAAGATGCGCCGTGCGATGGCGTGAAGCCGGGAGCGCTTTTCCCGGCGTGCCGGCTCCGCGTCGCGAAACCGCTTCTTCAGTTTCCCGTTCTGATAGAAGAAATAAAAAGCCCCGTTTTCGCCGATCACGGCGTCCACCGGCCACATGCGCGCGATGTGGTCGCACCAGCCGGCGGGCCGGCCGGTGACCGGCACCACGACCCTGCCCGCGCGCTTCAGGCGCTCCATCGCGCCATAGGCCTCGGCGGTGAGCCGGCCCTCGGTGGTGAGGGTTTCGTCGATGTCGAAGAGCAGGCCGCGAAAGCGCGTCGCGTCGCGCAGCTCGGCGAGCGGCCTCATGCGCCGCCCAGGCAGCGGGCCACCCGCTCGCGCTGCGCCGCGCTCATCAGCAGCCCCGCCTTCGAGCGCCGCCAGAGGACGTCCTCGGCGCTGCGCGCCCATTCCCGCTCGGCGAAGTAGCGCACCTCGCGCGCCGTCAGCCCGGCGCCGAAATCCTCGCCGAGGTCGCCGTCGCCCACCACCGCCTGCGCGAGCGTGCCGTGGCGGCGGAAGATGCCGCGCAGCGTGGCTTCGGGCACGTGCGGATGGCTGGCGAAGAACGCATCCCGCGCCTCGACGCGCGCGGCGCCGCCGAAATCGCTCCCGCAGAGCGGCGTGCCGCCGGTCCACGCCGACCGCATCTGCGGGAAGTAGGGCGCAAGGCGCTCCAGCGCATGCTCGGCAAGGCGCCGGTAGGTCGTGATCTTGCCGCCGAACACCGAGAGCGCCGGCGTCGCCCCCGCGGCATCGTCCACGCGCAGCGTGTAGTCGCGCGTCACGGCCGAGGGATCGGCGCTGCCGTCGTCGTAGAGCGGCCGCACGCCCGCGTAGCTCCACACCACGTCCTGCGGCCGCGCCGGCCGCGCGAGGTAGCGGCTCACCGCGCGGCACAGGTATTCGATCTCCGCGGCGCTCGCCTGCGGATTGCCGGCCTCGCCCGCCAGCGGGATGTCGGTGGTGCCGACCAGGGTGTGCGCCTCGCCGTAGGGGATCATGAAGACGACGCGCCGGTCGTCGTTTTGCAGGATGAAGGCGTGCTCGCCCTCGTAGAGCCGCGGCAGCAGGACGTGGCTGCCCTTCACCAGGCGCACTGCGTCGCGCGAAGGCTGCGCGAGACGCGCGTTCAGCACCTCCTTCACCCAGGGCCCCGCGGCGTTGACGATGGCGCGCGCGAGCACCGCCTCGCCGCTCGAGAGCCGCGCCCGCCAGAGCGCGCCCTCGCGCGCCGCCGAGAGGCACTCGGTCCGGGTCAGCACGCGCGCGCCCCGGTCGCGCGCGTCCATCGCATTGGCGATGACGAGGCGCGCGTCGTCGACGCGGCAATCCGAGTAGACAAAGCCGTGCCGGAACTCGGGCTTGAGGCCCGCGCCGTAGGGCGGCGCATCCAGGCGCACCGCGCGCGATCCGGGCAGGCTCGCGCGGCGCGACAGGTGGTCGTAGAGGAACAGGCCCGCCCGGATCATCCAGCGCGGCCGCAGCTGCGGCACGTGCGGCATGACGAAGCGCGCCGGCCACACCAGGTGCGCGGCCACCTTGAGCAGCACCTCGCGCTCGGCGAGCGCCTCGGCGACCAGCCTGAACTCGTACTGCTCGAGGTACCTGAGCCCGCCGTGGATCAGCTTGGAGGAAGCAGAGGAGGTGGCCGCCGCGAGGTCGTCCTTCTCGGCGAGCAGCACCGACAGGCCCCGCCCCGCCGCGTCGCGCGCGATGCCCGTGCCGTTAATGCCTCCCCCGATGACAAGAAGGTCGTACGGTTCCATATCCAAGTCGATTTTGCCCGATCAGGCGGCGCGCGCGAGCACCACCTCGAAGGCGACGCCGCGTCCGGCGGCGAGGTTCTCGGCGCGCAGCGCGCCGCCGTGGAACTCGGCGATCAACCTCGCGATGTACAGGCCGAGCCCCAGGTGCGGCACCGTGCCGGCGCGCTCGCCGCGCAGCGATACCATCGAGCCGAAGCGCGCGTCGCGGATCGCATCCGGCAGCGGCGGGCCGTCGTTCTCCACGCGCAGCAGCGCGACCGCGCCCGCGGCGGCGAGCGAGACGCGCACCGCCGTGCCCGGCGGCGCGAAATCGGTCGCGTTCTCCACCAGCTTGTCGAGCAGCTGCGCGAGCAGGTCCGGCGCGCCGCGCACCGGCAGGGGCTCCGCGGGCGCGGCAAGCTCGAAACGCCGCGGCGCGTAGGCCATGCGGTAGCCCTCGACGCAGCCGCGCACCACCGCCGCGGCGTCGAAGCGCTCGCGCGCCGCGGCCGAGAGGCTCTGCTCGAGGCGGCTTGCCTCGGTCATGCGCGCGAGGATCGTGCTCAGGCGCGCGAGGCCCTCCTCGGCGCGCGCGAGGTAGGTGCCGGTCTCCTCGGCGCTGCGCGCGGCGTGCAGGTTCTCGAGCGACGAGCGCACCACCGCGACCGGGGTGCGCAGCTCGTGCGAAAGGCGCCCGGCGAGCGCTTCCAGGTAGGCGTTGTAGCGCGCCAGGCGCTCGAGCACGGTGCTGAAGCTGCGCGACAGGTCGCCGATCTCGTCGCCCGCGTCCGAGGCGGTGGTGAGGCGCGTCACGCGCCCGCGCGCGTCGATCGCCGCCTCGGCCTCGTCGCGCAGCATCCGGATGCGGCCCGAAATGCGGGTCGCGAACCACAGCAGCACGGCGCCCGAGACCAGGATTGCGCCGAGCGTCACCAGCAGCAGCCGCTCGAGCGCGCGGCTGCGCAGCAGGGCGACGCGGCTCGCCGGCTCCTCGACCACCACCGCGCCCATGACTTCGTTCCCGGCCCAGATGGGGTGCGCCGCCGAGACGATCGTTTCGGTGCCCTCGCGCGCGGGACGCGTGCGGGTGCGCGAGGCGCCCTGGAGCGCCGCGGCGATCTCCGGCGCCGCGGCGATCGCTTCGTCGGCGAGCGACTCGCCCGCAAGCGTCCCGGCGAGCGCGAGCACGCGGTAATCGCGGCTCACCACCCAGATCCGCAGGCTCGCCCGCTGTACGCCCTTCAGGATCGCGCTGACCTCTTCGCTTGCGCGCGGCGCCGGCTCTTCCGGCACGGGCGCGGCGCCCGTCAGGCGCTGCAGCTCGCGCTCCGCCTGGCGCCGCAGCTCGGACTCGTCCGCCGGGCGAGCGCCGAGAAGCTGCGGCCGCTCGTGCAGCACGGTCGCCACCGCGCGCGCGGTCGCGGCGAGCGATTCCTCCTGCGCGGCGAGCAGAAAGCGCTCCATCTCCCGCACGTACTGCCAGGCCGCGAGCGGCAGCACGAGCAGCACGAGCGCGACGAGCGCGACCTTCGCGCGCAGCCCGAGGTGTCCCAAGCTCAGCCCTTCCAGCGATAGCCGAGGCCGTAGACCGTCTCGATCGCGTCGAAAGCGGGGTCGGCGGCGAGGAACTTGGCGCGCACGCGCTTGACGTGCGAGGTGACGGTGGCATCGTCCACCACCAGCTCGGCGTCGCGCATCAGCTGCTCGCGGTTCTTGACGTGCCCCGGGTGGCGCGCGAGCGAATGCACGATCCAGAACTCGGTGAGCGTCAGCTCGACCCGGGCGCCGCGCCACAGCGCGCTGAAGCGCTTCAGATCGAGCTCGAGCGCGCCGCGCACGATGCGCTCCTCGACCGGCTTCGCCTCGGCAAGCGCCTCCACGCGCCGGAACAGGGCGCCGATCCTCGCCATCAGGTGCGGCAGGCTCACGCCCTTGGTGAGGTAGTCGTCGGCCCCCAGGCGCAGCCCCGAAACCACGTCGAAATCGGAATCGCGCGCGGTGAGGAAGACGATCGGCAGCTGCGCCGAGAGCGCGCGCAGCTCGCGGCACAGGGCGAAGCCGCCTTCGGCCTCGTCGCCCAGGCCGATGTCGATGATGGCGAGGTCGGGCAGGCGGCCGCGCAGCGCGTCCATCGCCTCCCGCCGCCCGGCGTAGGCCGCGACATCGTAGCCGTGGCGCTTGAGCGCCTCGGCGTAGTTGGCGCGGATTGCGGCATCGTCCTCGACGATCGCGATGCGGCGGGCCATGTGGCGCAATATACCGGAAGGGCTGCGTCATTTTTTCTGCATTTTTCTTCGCCGGCCCGCCACAAGCTCGGCCCGCCACCGGCTCCTTCTGCCGCTTGAATGTGGTCAGCCGCAAAGGAGAAATCCGCATGACCAAGCCGAAGCTCTTCGCGATCGAATTCGCCGCGCAGCTTGCGCTCGCCACAGCGATCGGCCTCGCCGTCAGCGTCGTGCTGGCGGGCGCGACCCTGCTGCTCGCCGCGGCATGAGCGACCGCAAAGTCTGACGAACCGCGGCGGCGGGCGCGCCGGACCCAGAAAGGAGGATCGGGACACGGCGCCGGCAGCGCCCGCCCGCTTCGGCAGCACTGCGCCGCACCCGCGGGGACCGAGAAAATGCAGAAAGCGCTCGTCTGGAAGATCGCGCTGGTCGCCGCGGTGATGCTGCTGCTGCAGATCCCCATCGAGGCGATCCGCGGCCTGGTGTCCGAGCGCCAGCAGCGGCGCAACGGCGTCATCGCCGAGATCGCGCGCGGCACGGCCGAAGCGCAGCGCATCGCGGGGCCCGTGCTGTACGTTCCCTGGACGCGGCGCAGCGTGGAGACCACGACCACCAAGGACGATGTCGGGCGCGAGCGCAGCGTGAGCCGGGAAAGAGTCGAGCACGGCCAGGTGGCGTTCCTCCCCGAAACGCTGTCGATCGAAGGCAGCATCGAGCTGCAGGAGAAGCACCGCAGCCTCTACAAGGCGCATCTCTACACGTTGCACGCCGTGCTGCGCGGAAGATTCACCCTGCCTGCGGGCCTCGGGGTGCCGCGGGTCGGGGGAACGCTGGTGTTCGGGCAGGCGCGGCTCGTGTTCGGGATTCAGGATCCGCGCGGCATCCGCGACGGCGTGCAGCTCGAGTGGGGCGGCGCACCCCTCGCGTTGCGCCCCGGAGGCATCGAAGCGGCTGGCCTTGCCAGCGGCATTCACGCCGAGTTGGGCCAGCCGGAAGCCGCCGCGAGCCACGACTTCCGCATCCTGCTTCCGCTCGTCGGCACGGAGCGCCTCGAGATCGTGCCGGTCGGCGCGGTCACTTCGGTCTCGCTTTCTTCGAAGTGGCCGCACCCGGGCTTCGGCGGGCGCATCCTGCCGGAAGCGGGCACGCGCGTTTCCGGGCACGGGTTCAGCGCGCGGTGGCGCACTTCGCACTTCGCCAACAACCTCGCGCAGCTGCACGAGCGCTGCGTGCGCTCGCGCCAATGCGACGCGTTCAACCAGCACACGCTCGCGCTCTCGTTCGTGCAGCCGGTCGACCTATATCAGACCGTGGAGCGCGCGGTGAAGTACGGCATCCTCTTCATCGGCCTCACCTTCGCGGCCTTCTTCCTTTTCGAGGTGCTGCAGCGCCGCGCGCTTCACCCGGTGCAATACGCGCTGGTCGGCTTCGCGCTCGCCCTGTTCTTCCTGCTGCTCATCGCGCTTGCCGAGCATCTGGGCTTCGCGCTCGCCTACGCGATCGCGGCAAGCGCCTGCGTGGCGCTCAACGCCTACTACGTGGCGCACGCGCTCCAGAGCGCGCGGCGCGGCGCGGGATTCGGCATCGCGCTCACGGCGCTGTATGGCCTGCTTTACGTGATCCTGCGCGCCGAGGACCATGCGCTACTCATGGGTTCGGTGCTGGTGTTCGCCTGCCTTGCGCTCGCCATGATCGCCACGCGCGGCGTGGATTGGTACGCATTCGGTGCGAGCCCTCAGGCCGGGGGCAAACCCGCCTAGAATGGCGGCATGGCCGCCGCGCTCACCCTCGTCATCGCCAACAAGAACTACTCTTCCTGGTCGATGCGCCCCTGGGTGCTGCTGCGCGGGCGGGAGATCCCGTTCCAGGAGCGGATGCTCAAGTTCGAGTCGCAGGACTGGAAGGACCACATCGCGCGGCTCTCGCCGAGCGGCCTGGTGCCGGTGCTCTGGGAAGGCGAGCCGGGCAAAGGCTTCGCCACCTGGGATACGCTGGCGATCGCCGAGCGGCTGCACGAGCTCTTCCCCGGGCACGGCATCTGGCCGGGGGATGCGCGCCCGCGCGCGCAGGCGCGCTCGGTCGCGGCGGAGATGCACGCGGGCTTCCGCGCGCTGCGCGCCGCGATGCCGATGAACATCCGCAGCCGCTATCCGGGTAAGGGCATGAACGACGGCGTGGCGAAGGACATCGCGCGCATCGGCGCGATCTGGGCGGCGGCGCAGGGGCCGTATCTGTTCGGTGCGTTCTGCGCGGCCGACGCCTTCTACGCGCCGGTCGCGACGCGCTTTGTCACGTACGGCGTCGAGCTGGAAGGCGCCGCGCGCGCCTACCAGCAGGCGCTGCTCGACTCGCCCGGCGTCAAGGCCTGGAGCGCCGAGGCGGTGAAGGAGACCGAGTTCGTCGCCGATGACGAGCCCTACGCCACGCAGCCGGCCTAGCACGCTCAGGATCACGCGCGCGAACCTGCTGAACGGCTCGCTGCACGCGGCTGCGCGCCGGATGCTCGGTCCCCGCGTGCGTCTCATGACGCCGGGGGAACGCCGTGCGCACATCGCAGAAATTCTCGCCTGCGCGCCGCGACCGCGCGCGGTATGGGTTTTCGGCTACGGCTCGCTGATGTGGAACCCGGCACTGCGTTATGCGGAACGGCGACCCGCACGCATCTACGGCTTTCACCGCGAGTTCTGCCTGCTTTCGCGCGCGGGCCGCGGCAGCCCGGAGCGACCCGGGCTGATGATGTCGCTCGAGCCCGGCGGCAGCTGCCACGGCGTCGCCTACCGGCTGCACGCCGACACGGTCGAAGCCGAGCTCGACGTGGTCTGGAGGCGCGAAATGCTGACGCGCTCGTACCGCCCGGTGTGGGTCGCGGCGCGCACCGCGCGCGGCGTCGCCCACGCCATCGCCTTCGCGGCCAACCTCGAGCACGAGCGCTACCGCGGCGGCCTGGATGAGGCGACGATGGCACGCTACCTCGCGCGCGGCCAAGGTCCGCTGGGACGCTGCTGCGACTATCTCTTCGACACCGTCG
>JBFLYF010000122.1:0-8874 GCA_040756795.1 Pseudomonadota bacterium | reverse complement strand
CATGGCCTGGCCGAAGCCGGCGAGGTCCGGCGCGACGCCGAAGTACTTGCCCGCGCCTCCCATATCGAAGCGAAAGCCGCTCACGATCTCGTCGAACACGAGCAGTGCCCCGTTTGCGCGCGTGACGCGCGCCACCGCTTCGAGGAAGCCCGGCTTCGGCGGCTCCACGCCGCAGGCCTCCATGATCACCGCCGCAGTGCGCCCCGGGTGCGCGGCGAAGACCGCCTCCAGGCTCGCGATGTCGTTGTACACGAAGCTGTGCGTGAGCTCACCCACCGCTTTGGGCACCCCTTTGTTGCGCGTGGTGGTGCCGATGTACCAATCGTGCCAGCCGTGGTAGCCGCAGTAGACGACATGCTCACCACCGGTGAAGGCGCGCGCGGCGCGCATCGCCGCGGTGGTCACGTCCGAGCCGTTCTTGCCGAAGCGCACCATGTCCGCGCAGGGGATGCGCTCAACCAGCATTTCCGCCACCTCGACCTCGAGCGGGTGCATTTGGCTGAACACCGCGCCCGCCCTGACCTGCCGCATGACCTCGTCGTTTACGTCGGGGTCGCCGTAGCCGAGCACGATCGGGCCGAGCGCCATCAGGTAGTCGAGATAGCGGTTGCCGTCCACGTCCCAGACCCAAGCGCCCTCGCCGCGCTCGAGGTAGTAGGGCGACACGCCGCGGGCCCACTGGTTCGGTCCCTTGGAGAACGTCTGGGTCGCTGAGGGGATCACGCGCCTTGCCCGTTCCAGCCAGGCGTTCGATTTCTCCAGACTCATGCCACGGGCTCCTTCCGGCGCCACAGCGCGGGGTTCAGGATGCGCTCGTCCGCGAACGAGAATTGCGAATAGTCGATCTGTGCCCTGCAAGGAGAAGTGGCGGCGGCGACGAGCTGCGACAGTTCCTGGGTGGAATTCACGCCGACGAGCACGCGTCGGGCATGCGGGATTTGCGCGGCGAAAGCGAGCGCGCCTTCGAGCGACGATAGCCGCTGCTCTGCGAGGTGGCGCCGCCAGCGCTGCAGAGGCTCTGCGGCGTCATGTAAGTGCGAAGGCAACTGGTCCGGGCGCAGCAGCAACAGTCCTTGTAGGAAAACCGAGCGCACGTGGATCTCGACGCCGTCACGGGCCAGTGCCGCGACATGGCCGCTCTCGAGCAGGCGCTGGTCGAAGACGTTGAGCGGCAGCTGGACGATGTCGGGAGCGAGGAGTGCGACGGCAGCATCGAGCTGCCGCGCGGTATAGATGGAGACGCCAATCTTCGCGACCTTGCCCGCAGCGCGCAATTCACACATGGCGTCGACCAGCCAACGCGCCCCGGCGCCCCGCAGATCGTCCGCGGCGTGTAGCAACAAGCCGTAGACCGACTTGAGGCCCAGCCGGCGCAGCGACTGCTCCAACGCGCTCTTTAGCCACGCAGCGTGATGTGCACCGAGCGTAGGGACGCCGAAGACGGGCGTCTTGGTCACGATGCATGCGCGGCCGCCGGCCGCAATCCATCGTCCCACCACCGCCTCCGCGTTCCCGTAACTGTGCGCGGTGTCGAGCAGGTCGATACCAGCTCGCGCCGCTACGTCCAGAATGCGCAGCGCGTCGGCCGTACTGGGCCGCCCGGCGCGGTTGGTGATGCCGTAGGCTTGACCGAACTGTACCGTGCCGAGCCCTAGCTTCATCGCATGCATTCCTGCAGCTCGGCGATGAACCTTGTCTGCTGCTCGTCGGTAAGCCCCACAAACAGCGGAAGCGTGAGCGCTTCGCGATAGTAGCTTTCCGCCTCCGGCAATTCCGCCATGCTGCAGCCGAGCCGCGCGTAGTAAGGGTGCATCGGGATCGGGATGTAATGCACTTGCGTGACGTACCCACGATCGTAGAGCTTCTGCATGACGGCGTTGCGGCCGCCGGGACGCCCGTCGAAGGGCGCGCGGATGACGAACAGGTGATTGGCACTCTCGCCCCAGCCGCCGGATTGCGCGGGCCGGATGCCGGCGGGGGCGCCGTCGAAGGCCTCACGGTACCGCGCGGCAAGCTCGCGCCGGCGCGCGAGGAAGCGCTCGATCTTGCCGAGCTGCGAGTGGCCGAGCGCCGCCTGGATGTCAGTCAGCCGGAAGTTGAAGCCGAGCTCCTGCATCTCGTAGTACCAGCGGCTCCGGTTACCGCCCTGGAAGCCGTGCTGGGGGTGCTGCAATGGGTCGTCGAGCTTGTTGATGCCGTGGCTGCGCAGGCGCAGCAGCCGCCGGTACAGGTCCTCGCGGTTGGTGGTGATGATTCCCCCTTCGCCGCTCGCGATGCTCTTCACCGGATGCAGCGAAAACACCGCCACATCGGAATACGCGCAGCTACCGACCCGCTCGCCTGAGCGGTAGCGGGCGCCGAGCGCGTGCGCGGCATCCTCGATGATCGCAGCGCCCTTCGCGGCTTGCGCAATCACCGACATGTCGCAGGGCAGTCCCGCGAAGTGGACCGGGATCACCGCCTTCAGCGCGGGTCCGGTCCGCGCACGCTGGCGCAGCGCCGCCGGGTCGAGGTTGACCGTGACGCGGTCGACGTCGACGAACTCGGCCACGCCACCGCAATAGTGGACGCAGTTGGCGGTCGCGACGAAGCTGATCGGCGAAGTCACCGCGTGGTCGCCCGACCCGATGCCGGCGGCGAGGCAGGCGACGTGCAGGCCGGCGGTGCCGCTGGACACAGCCACCGCGTATCTCGCGCCAACGTACTCCGCGATCGCGGCCTCGAACTCGCCGACCCTGGGCCCCTGGGTCAGCCAGCCGCTGCGCATCTGCGCCACGACCGCCGCGATGTCGTCCTCCTCGATGGAGTGCCGCCCGTAGGGGATCATCGGCGCGCCTGCTCGCGCTTGAGCGTCTCGATCTCGCGCTGCAGCGCCTCGTACTCAGCTATCTTGAGCTGCAGGAAGCGCGTCGCCGAGTGCGCCTTGGCCGAGAGGCCGCGCGGCGTCAGGACGTAGAGGTAGCTCGCGCGATTCTGGTTATTCCTGAAGTTGCGCGCCTTGACTAGGCCGAGCCGGATCAGCGCCTGGAGGCAGTAGTTGGCTTTGCCGAGGCTGACCCCGAGCCGATCAGCGAGGTCGCGCTGGCTAAGCTGGGGGTTGTCCTCCAGCAGCCGCAGGATCTTGTACCGATACTCTTCGGAGAGCAGGGGCCGAGTGCGTTCAACGGTTGAACAGACTCCATTAGAGCGCGAAATCCGGTCGCTGGCAAATCAGCCGAGCCGGGCGGCGCTACAGCTCGATTGTCTCGCGCTTCAGGATCTCGGCTAAACGCTCGCGCGACATCCAATCCGGGTTGCGGTCGCTGGCGTACTGGAAATCCTCCGCCACGCCGCGCCCGCCGCTGGCCTCCAGGTAGCTGGCGCGGTCCCACCACCGGGCCGCGGGTTGGATGACGTAGTGGTGGTCGAACTCGGCGACGTTCGGAGCGTCGTCCTGGGTGATCATGACTTCGTGCAGCTTCTCGCCCGGCCGGATGCCGATGAGCTCGTGCCGGCAACCCGGGGCGACGACCTCGGCGACCTCCGTCAGCTTCATGCTCGGGATCTTGGGCACGAAGATCTCGCCGCCTTGCATCGTCTCCAGGCAACGCAGCACGAACTCGACGCCCTGGCCGAGCGTGATCCAGAAGCGCGTCATGCGCACGTCGGTGATCGGCAGCACGCCGCTCGCGCGCCGCTGCATGAAAAAGGGAATGACGCTGCCGCGCGAGCCGACGACATTGCCGTAGCGCACCACCGAGAAGCGTGCCCGATGCTTGCCCGAGAGGGCATTCGCGGCGACGAACAGCTTGTCGGCGCAGAGCTTGGTCGCGCCGTACAGGTTCACCGGGTTGGCCGCCTTGTCCGTGGAGAGCGCGATCACGCGCTCCACTTCCTGGTCGATGCAGACGTTGATTACGTTCTCGGCGCCGATGATGTTGGTCTTCACCGCCTCCATCGGGTTGTACTCGGAGGCCGGCACCTGCTTCATGGCCGCAGCATGGATCACGATTTGCACGCCGTCGAAGGCCCGGTGCAGGCGCTCGGGGTCGCGCACATCGCCGAGGAACCAGCGCAGCGCCGGTGAGCGGAACGCCGGATCCTCCTGCATCTCGAACTGCTTGAGCTCGTCGCGGCTGAACAAGACAAGTCGCGCGGGTCTGTGGTGCGCGAGCACGTGGCGCACGAAGCGCTTGCCGAAGGATCCGGTCGCGCCGGTCAGCAGCACGTTCTTGCCATCGAGTATCGACATGGTCCTATCCCGTCACGGCCCGCCGCAGCTCGCGGCTCAAACCCGTCTCTTCCTGCGCGCGCAGCTCGGCGAGCTGCTCGTCCAGCGCGCCCAATGCGCCACCGAGGATACCGCGGGCGCGCGCGTTCGACAGGGACATGTCGCGCGGCCGCGGCGCGGCGAGGCCGGCCTCGGCCTGCCGCGCGGGCTCGATCGGATCGGCCGGCAGTCCGAAGGCCGTGGCGAGGCGCCGGGCGAACTCGTGCTTGGAGACGCGCTCGTCGCCGCCGACGTGGATCACGCCCCGGGTACCCGCATCCACCAGGCGGTGCACCGCGCCGGCCAAGCGCGTGGCGAGAATCGGCGTGAAGAAAGCGTCGGTGAACATGCGCAGCCGGCGGCCCTCGCGCAGCGCGGCGAGGATCCAGTCGCTGATCGACTGGCGCGCGGCGTGGCCCCAGCCGAAGAAATTGGTGCGCACGATGAGCGCTTGCGGGCAGTGCTCGGCCACCTGCCGTTCGCCGGCGAGCTTGGTGCGCGCGTACACGTTTATCGGCTCGGGCGCATCGCTCTCGGAGCGCAGCGGCTTGTCGCCCGAGAAGACATGGTCGGTCGAGATGTGCACGAGGCGCGCGCCGCGCGCGGCGGCGCAAGTGGCGACGAGGCCCGCGAGGTCGGCGTTCACGGCTTGCGCGAGCGCCGGGTCGCGCTCGCAGGCGTCGACGTCGGACAGGCCCGCGGCGTTCACGATGACTTCCGGGCGCGCAGCATCGAACGCGCGGGCGAGCTCGTCCCCGCTGCCGAAGCGAAGCTCGCAGCTCTGCACCCCGCGCAGGGCCACGCGCCGCCGGTGCAGGCCAAGCCAGAGCTGATGCTGGTCGCGCATCGCTGCGGCCCAATTGATGCCGAGCAGGCCGCTGCCACCGGTAATGAGGACGCGGATGCGATTTCCAAACGAAGTATCGATGGATATTCAACGCATTTTCCCATATCTTGGCCGCTACCCATGCGCCCGACCCGCTTGCGTTCCCTCGCGTACCTTGCGCTGGCGTTGGTGGCAGTGCTTGCGGCGGGGGTCTTCGTCTGGAACGCGGCGCGCTGGCTGAATAACCCCGACGTACCGGACCGCGCTGATGCGATCGTGGTGCTCGCGGGTACGTATCAGCGCGGGATCGCCGGCGCCGAGCTTTATCGCCGGGGGCTCGCACCGCTCGTTTACGTGAGCGTTCCAGCGCCGGATCCAGCCGCGGTGGCACTCGCGCCGCTCGGCATCCGGCTGCCCCCGAAGGAGGAAATCTACGAGCAGACGCTGCGCGCGATGGGCGTGCCCGCCGGCGCTATCCGGCGGCTGGGCTCGCGCTCGCTCAGCACCGTCGAGGAGGCGGAAGAGGCGCGCCGCGTCTTCGCGCCGGGCGCGCGGCTCCTTCTCGTCACCTCGCCCTTTCACGTGCGCCGCGCGCGACTCATCTTCAGCGCCGTGCTCGCGGACCGCGGGATCCAGGTCGCGGTAGCGGCGGTGCCGCAGGAGCACTTCCCCGCGCGCTGGTGGACCTCGCAGGACGCGGCGCGCGAGGTGCTGCTCGAGTGGGCGAAGATCGTCTTCTACCTCGGCGGCGGCCGGTTCCGCGCGGCGCCATGAGCCGGCACCGGCTCTGCTACGTGGTTGCGAGCGAGATGACCGTGAAGGCGTTCCTGCTCGAGCACATCCGTGCTGCGGCGGAGCGCTACGATGTCGCGGTTGTCGTTCCACGGGCGCTCCAGCTTCCGGTGAAAACCATTCCGGTGACGATCGAGCGCCGCATCGCGCCGATCGCCGACCTGAAAGCGTTGTCCGAATTATCGGCGGTCTTCCGGCGCGAGCGCTTCGACCTGGTGCACTCGGTGACGCCCAAGGCCGGGCTGCTCGCCGCGCTCGCGGGCGCGCTCGCGCGCGTGCCGGTGCGCCTGCACACCTTTACGGGGCAGGTCTGGGCGACGCGCGACGGGGCAGGCCGCGCGCTGCTCAAGGCCTGCGACCGGCTTACGGCCCGGCTCGCCACGCGCGTGCTCGCCGACAGCGCTTCGCAGCTCGAGTTTCTCGTAGCCGAGGGCGTGGTCGATGCGCGCAAGGCGCGCGTGCTCGGGCACGGCTCGGTCAACGGCGTGGACCCGGCGCGCTTCAAGCCCGATGCGGCTGCGCGCGGGCGCGTGCGCGCGCGGCACGGGATTCCGGACGGGGCGGTGCTCTTCCTCTACCTCGGGCGGCTCGCGCGCGACAAGGGCCTCGCGGACCTCGCCCGCGCGTTCTCGGGCATCGGCGATGCCTGGCTGCTGCTCGTCGGTCCCGACGAGGACGGCATTGCAGCGCAGTTGCACCAGGCCGCGGGAGCGTCCGACGCAAGGATGCGCATCGTTTCCTACACCGACCAGCCGGAGGAGTTCATGGCGGCGGCGGACGTGTTCGTGCTGCCGAGCTATCGCGAAGGCTTCGGCAGCGTGATCCTCGAGGCGGCCGCGGCCGGGGTTCCCGCCATCGGCACGCGCATCTACGGGGTGACCGACGCAATCGTGGATGGGACGACCGGGTTCCTCGCGCCGCCGCGCGATCCCTCGGCGCTTGCAACGCGCATGCGGGAGCTGGCGGCCGACGCGGCGCTGCGCGAGCGGCTCGGCCGCGCGGCGCGCGAGCGCGCGTTGCGCGACTTCGCACCCGCGGATCTGACACGCGCGTTGCTAGCGTGCTACGACGAGCTGTTCGGTGGCGACGAAGCCCCGCCCGCTCCGGGACGGGGCCGTTCGAAGTTTCCCTAGCCGATCAGCTCGTAGCGGACCGCCAGCCTCTCGTACGTGGAAACTGCGCGCCGGTCCCGTGTGAGCAGAATCGCCCGGGCGCGCCTGGCGGTCTCGGCGACCAAGGCGTCGTAGATCGCGCCCCCCGAAACGCGGGCTGCGACCGCGGCATGGACGAGCGCGCGCAGCGCGGCGCCGGGCAGACTCAGCGGGGCCTGGGGAAAGCGCTCTTCCAGAAACGCTTGCACGATTTCGGGAGAAGACCGATGCGGCGCGGGCAGGCGCGTGAGCACCGAGAAAGACTCGATCAGCACGTGGGCCGGGATTCGCGGCTTGCGCGCCATCGCCGCCAGCGCGCTGCGATGCCCCTCGTGCCAGGATGCGAAGGCGGCTACGACCACGCTGGTATCGAGCGCGATCACCTGCGCAGCTGCTCGATCGTGTCCCTGACGATTTCGTCGGTCAGCGGCGGCAGCTTGCGGGTGGGCACGGCGACGCGGTGGCGTCCGCGGCGCACCAACTCCATCGGCGTCGGCGCGGGCTCGATCTCGAGGCGCCCTTCGCGCTCGCGCACGTCGACCGCGCGGCCGCCGAGCAGTCCCAGCCGCTCGCGCAATGCCTTGGGAATGACGACCCGGCCGGCAGCATCGATGGTAGTTCTCATGGGGGCAGTTTACCATTGACGCCATGCAGGGCGGAGATGCAGTGAAGCGAATCCTGGATGTTGTGGTTTCGAGCGTGCTGCTCGCGCTGCTCGGGGCGCCGATGCTCGCCGTGGCGCTGCTGATCCGCTGGCGCATGGGCTCGCCGGTGCTGTTCCGGCAGGTGCGGCCGGGGCTGCACGGCAGGCCCTTCACGGTGTACAAGTTCCGCACCATGCGCGCCGGGCCGGAGCCCGACGAGCAGCGCCTTACGCCCCTCGGCCGGTGGCTGCGGCGCGCGAGCGTGGACGAGCTGCCGCAGCTCCTCAACGTGCTGCGCGGCGACATGAGCCTGGTCGGGCCGCGCCCCCTGCTGATGGAGTACCTTCCGCTATATTCGGAGCGCCAGGCCCGCCGCCACGAGGTGCTGCCGGGAATCACCGGCTGGGCGCAGGTGAACGGCCGCAACGCCACCACCTGGCAGGAGCGCTTCGAGCTCGACCTCTGGTACGTCGAGCACCGCAGCTTCGGCCTTGACCTCGGGATTCTGGCGAGGACGCTTGGCCAAGTGCTGCGCGGACGGGGCGTTAGCCAGCCCGGCCGGGCGACCATGGAGAAATTTCGCGGCAACGATCGATGAGCGAGCTGCAGAACGTCTTCCTCTTCGGCGCCGGCGGCCACGCCAAGGTGGTCGCCGACATCGTCGCGTGCGAGGGCCGCGCGCGAGTCGCGCTGGTCGTGGACGACGACCCGCGTTGCTTGGCGCAGCTCGTCCTGGGTCACAAGGTCGCGGGGGGTCGCAATGAGCTGCTCGAGCGGCGCGCCGCCGCCGGCCTCGGGATCGTGGCGATCGGCGCCAACGCGGCGCGGCGCGAGGTCGCGGCGTGGCTCGCCGCGCAGGGCTTCGGATTCGCGAGCGCGCTGCATCCGGGCGCGCACATCGCGCGCGCTGCGCGCATCGGCGCGGGCACGGTAGTGATGGCGGGCGCGGTGATCAATCCCGACACCGAGATCGGCATGCATTGCGTCGTCAACACGGCCGCGAGCGTCGACCATGACTGCCGGCTGGGCGACGCCGTGCACGTCGCGCCCGGCGCGCGCCTGTGCGGCGGGGTCACGGTAGGGGCGGGAGCGTTCATCGGCGCCGGCGCGGTGATCGTGCCGGGGCGCAGCATCGGCGCCGATGCGATAATCGGCGCCGGCGCGGTGATCCTGAGCGACGTGCCCGATGGCGCGAAAGTCGCCGGGAATCCT
>JBFLYF010000121.1:0-8968 GCA_040756795.1 Pseudomonadota bacterium | reverse complement strand
ACCAGCTTCACCGCGCCGGTGGACAAGAGGACGATGCGCGAGCAGCGCCTCAAGACCTATCCCGCGCCCGACTACAAGCCCATCCACAACCGGGAGAACGGCTGGGGATTCGACGCCGAGCAGCAGCGCCAGGCGACCTACACCGGCATGGGCTTCGACATCAACATCCACGACCAGTTCGCCTGCGAGTCTCCGGGGCGCATCTCCGACCGCACGAAGGAGAACCTCGGCAGCGCCGACAAGGGGATCGTCCTCTACCGGCGCCTGCTTGTTGATGCCATCAAGAAGGTTTCGCTTGGAGAAAAACCTCCCATGGTCTTGAGCGAGGCCGAAGCCCGTTCCCTTACCGGCCCGCCGGCGATCGACGGCATCGGCCCCACGGGAAGCTGGGAGGACTACTGCAAGCAGGCCGACGCCGCGCGCCGCAGCCGCGCACCATGGAGAAATTCGGGGACGGAGCCCGATCTGAGGCCCGCTCAAGGAAATCGGGCTCCGTCCCCGATTTTCAGGTGAAAGACGACGTCGATCCCGTGGTCCGCATCCGGGCGGACATCGAGCGGCTCGGCATCGAGGGCGTGCGCTTCGCTTTCGCCGACCAGCACGGCATCCTGCGCGGCAAGACCGTGGCGGTTGCCGCGCTCGATGCGGCGCTCGAGCAGGGCGTCGGCTTCCCGAGCTCGCTGCTCGCCAAGGACACCTCCAACAGGACCGTGTTCCCGGTGTTCGCCGCGCCGGGCGCGGGCCTGGGCGTGCCCGAGCTCGAAGGCGCGGCCGACGCGCTGATGGTGGCCGATCCGACCACCTGGCGCGTGCTGCCCTGGGCGCCGAGGACCGGCTGGCTGCTCTGCGACCTGCGCTTCGGCAACGGCAAGCCCGTGCCCTTCGATACGCGCGGGATCCTCAAGCGCGCGCTCGCCGGGCTCGCCGCGCAGGGCTACGGCTACCTCGCGGGCCTGGAGATCGAGTTCCACATCTTCCGCGTCACCGACCCGAGGCTCGAGCCGCAGGACGCCGGGCAGCCCGGATCGCCGCCGGAGGTGAGCCTGCTCTCCACCGGCTACCAGCTGCTCTCGGAAGCGCGCCACGACCAGCTCGAGCCGGCGCTCGAGCTGTTGCGCGCCGGCCTCGCCCCTCTCGGCCTGCCGCTGCGCAGCTTCGAATGCGAGTTCGGCCCGAGCCAGACCGAGGTGACGCTGGGCGCGCTCGAGGGCCTCGCCGCGGCCGACGCGATGCTGCTTTTTCGCAGCGCGGCCAAGCAGATCCTGCGCCGGCACGGCTACCACGCCACCTTCATGTGCCGTCCGAAGCTGCCGAACGTGATGTCTTCGGGTTGGCACCTGCACCAGAGTCTTTTCGGAATTTCCGACGGAAAAAACAAATTCGCATCCGGGAATGAAAGCGAACCCCTCTCCGCAGTCGGCAAGCAGTTCCTCGCCGGCCTGCTCGCCCACGCCAAAGGCCTGTGCGCGCTCGCCACTCCCACGATCAACGGCTACAAGCGCTACCGCCCCTACTCGCTCGCGCCCGACCGCATCCACTGGGGGCGCGACAACCGCGGCGCGATGCTGCGCGTGATCACCGGGCCCGATGCGGCGGCGGTGCGCATCGAGAATCGCATCGGCGAGCCGGGCGCGAACCCGTATCTCTACTTCGCCTCGCAGATCCACGCGGGGCTGGACGGCATCGCGAAGAAGATGGACCCCGGCCCGCCGGACGACAAGCCTTACGAGTCCAGGGCCGAGCATCTGCCTGCCACGCTTTCAGAAGCAATTTCCTGCTTGAGGCAGGACCAGATCCTTTGTGAAGGCCTGGGCTCCGCCTTTGTCGACTACTACTGCAGGATCAAGGAAGCCGAGATCGCGCGCTTCAACCTCGAGGTGAGCGAGTGGGAGCACCGCGAGTACTTCGATCTGCTCTAGCGCTGCTCGAGAATCCGCCGCACGCCCCTGTCAGGCCCCGGTCCCCTGCGGCGGCAGCTCCTCGAAGAACACGGCGTTGTATGTGCCCGCGGACATTCGGAGCGCTTTGAGCGGCTTGTATTCCTCGGAGTCGTACCACTCGTTCGCCCGTTTCAGGGTTGGAAACTCGATCATGACGGGAAACGTCGGCCTCCAGTCACCCTCCTTGAGTTCCACGTTCCCGCCGAGGACCACGTACCTGCCGCCGAATTTCGCGACGATCGGGGCGGTTGCCCTCTTGTAGCGCTCCAGCTTCTGATAATCGTCGATCTTGAGGTTGTCGAACAGGCAGTATGCCGGCATACGGACATTCTCCTTGGGGAGTCGAAACCGAAACTGCGGCCTAGCCGCCGCTTCGCGCCTTGTCGAGGTCGCGCCGCAGCCGCCGGTACAGCACGCCCCAGAGCTTCGAGCACAGCCGGGGCGACAGGCGGTCGAGGTACCACAGGAGCCGCCACCATCCGGGCTCGATGATGATGTCGCGATCGCGGTCCAGGGCGCGAAGCACCCGGCGCGCGAGCAGCGACGGGTCCATCGGCCGCAGGCGTTCCACGTACCGCGCGGCGACCGGGTGATCCAGCCCGGATTTGAGGCGCCCATAGCGGCCGCCGTTCAGGATCGGCGTGCGCACCGGTCCCGGGCACAGCACCGCGACCTTCACGCCGTACTGGCGCGCCTCCAGCCGCAGCGCTCTCGAGAGAGCGACCACCGCGTGCTTCGTGGCCGTGTAGCTGATCTGCATCGGCGCGGCGTTGAGACCCCACATCGATGCGGTGTTCACGATGCAGCCGAAGCCCTGCCGGATCATCAGCGGATACGCGGCAAGAATGCCGTGCGCGACGCCGCGCAGGTTGACGTCGATCACCTCGTCCCAGTCGGCGGCATCGAGCTCGTGCGTCTCGCCGGCGACGATGATCCCGGCATTGTTGAACAGGTAGTCGAGCCGGCCGGCGCCGGCCGCCGTCGTCTCCACGAGGTCGCGGAAGCGGCGCGCGTCCCGCACGTCCAGCTCGAACGCGGTGGCTGCGCCGCCCCGCGCGCGGATGCCCGCGGCCGCCTCCTGCGCGAGCTCCACCTGCCGGTCGGCGAGCACGACCTCGACCCCCGCCGCGGCCAGCTCCTCGGCGAGCGCCCGGCCGATGCCCGACGCCGCGCCGGTGACGATGGCGATCCGGCGTTCGGAAACGCTCATCTGAATTTCCTGCTTCCAAGGAGCGTGTTGACGGCTTCCAGGAACGCCTCGAAGCTGGCGGGATGGCTGTTGTGGCCATTGGCGACCAGACGACGGTCGGCGTACTCGATTTGCAGCGACCAGCCCGTGCCGTCGAGCACCGGCGCGTGGTACCTGGGCTGCCACTGCCAGACATTCAGCCGGTCGAGCGATTGGCGGAACGCCCGCCACTGCGCCACGGAAGGCTTGACGGTGACCGTTTCCACCGCTTTCATCTCGAATCTTTTTCCGGTCGGGTCATCGACGGCCGCCATCCGCCGGGACTCGAAGACGAGTCCATCGCGGCGAAACTCGACCCCGTCGGAGCCGCCTCGCGGCAGGAATGTCATCCGGAACTCGAAGCTCGCGGGAGCGGGCCCGCGTTGCGCGAGCGGCCGTGGCTTGCAGGGTGACGGCGGGCCTGCGCTCTGCGGCCTGAATGCCGCGGTGATGTCGCCGAGGCGTAGCGCTTCGTCTTTCCATTTCAGCGATTCCGCGAAGTCACGCGGAACCCCGTCGATGCCCTGGTCGTAGATTTCACTCAATCGTTTCGCGGCCTTGGCGTCGCCGCCGCGTGCGGCCCGGATATAGAGCTTTACGGCCTCGACCCCCTTGCACGCCCTCTCCAGCGCGATGGCTTGCTCGCGCAGCGATCCGGACGCAGCGGACGCGCCCGCGAGGCAGAGCAATGCGACCACGGCGGCGATCGCTTTCATCGGCGACGCGGGTCGGGTTACTTCTTCCTGCCGAACTTCCCGATCAGCTTCGCCTTGGCGATCGCGTTGCCGTTCACCATGTAGCCCGCGAGCGAGGCGGTGCCGCCGCTCGCATCGAGCTTGTCCACTTTGAGCGCGTAGAGCGTGAAGACGTAGCGGTGCGGCTTGTCGCCCACCGGCGGGCAGGGGCCGCCCCAGCCGGGACCGCCGAAGTCGGTGTTGACGTGCGCCGCGCCCGCGGGGAGCTTCGAGCCGTCGGCACGGCCCGCGTCCTTCTCCAGGCCGCTCGCCGAGGCCGGGATGTTGAGCACCAGCCAGTGCCACCAGCCGGCGCCGCCCGTGGGCGCGTCCGGGTCGTGGCAGAGCAGCGCGAAGCTCTTCGTGCCCTCGGGCGCGCCCGACCAGCGCAGCGCCGGCGAGAGGTTCTGCCCGGTGCAGCCGAAGCTGTTGAACACCTGCTCCATGGGAATGGTGCCGTTCGCCCGGAAATCCGGGCTCTTGAGCGTGAATGGGGCCTTCTTCTTCCTTGCCATCGTCTTTCCTCCTCTGTCAGGGCGCAAGGCACAGGCGCGGCAGCACCGTGCTGATGGAATCGTGGAACACCGCGTCGGCGATGCCGTCGAACTGCGTGGGTTCGGCGTTGACGATCACCACCTTCGCGCCCGCCGACTTCGCCGCCGGCACCGCGCCGGCGATCGGGTAGACCTGCAGGCTCGTGCCCACCGAGAGCAGCAGGTCGGCCTCCTCGGCCGCGCGCATGGCGCGGTCGATCACCTCGGGCACGAGCTGCTGGCCGAACGAGATGGTGGCGCTCTTCAGGATTCCGCCGCAGTCGCGGCACGGCGGGTCTTCCTCGCCGGCGCGCACGCGCTCGAGCGCCTTCTGCATCGGCGCGGTCATGCCGCAGCTCATGCACACCACCTTCCTCATGGTGCCGTGCACCTCGATCACGCGCCCGGGAGAGTTGCCCGCCATCTGGTGCAGCTCGTCGATGTTCTGCGTGATGAGGGCGTGGAGCTTGCCGCGCTGCTCGAGCGCCGCGAGCGCGAGATGCCCCGCGTTCGGCTTTGCGTTCCAGGTCCTGTGGTCCATGCGCGCCTTCCAGGAGGCCTTGCGCACTTCCGGATCCGACATGTAGTAGTGGATGTTGGAGAGCTTCTCGGCCATCGGATTCCTGGTCCACACGCCCTGCGGGCCGCGGAAGTCCGGGATCCCGGAGTCGGTGGAGATGCCCGCGCCGGTGAGCGCGACCACGCGCTCGGCGGCCTCGATCCACTGCCGAACCTGCTCGGTACCGGCCTTGAGCCTGTTCATTTCAATGCATAGTCTAAACTCCGCGCATGCGTTCCGAAATCCGTATCGGAGAGCTCAACGTCAACCGCATGGGCTTCGGCGCCATGCGCGTCTGCGGGCCGCAGGTGTGGGGGCCGCCGAAGGACCGCGCCGCGGCGCACCGCGTCTTGCGGCGGGCGATCGAGCTCGGCGTCGATTTCTTCGACACCGCCGACAGCTACGGCCCGCACGTGGACGAGGAGCTGATCGCGGAGGCCCTGCACCCGTATCCCAAGGGGCTCGTCATCGCCACCAAGGGCGGCCTTTTGCGCCCGCGCCCCTCGGCCTGGGACCCGGACGGGCGGCCCGAGCACCTGAAGCGCGCGCTCGAGGGGAGCCTGAAGCGCCTGAAGCTGGAGCGCATCGACCTCTACCAGCTGCACGCGCCGGATCCGAAAGTGCCGTTCGCCGACTCGGTGGGCGCGTTGGCGGATGCGCAGAAGGCCGGCAAGATCCGCCACATCGGCGTCTCGAACGTCACCGTGAAGCAGCTCGAGCAGGCGCGAAAGATCTGCCCGATCGTCTCGGTGCAGAACGAGTACAACTACGGCGAGCGCTCGTCCGAGGACGTGCTCAAGGCTTGTGAGCGTCTTGGAATTGCCTTTCTGCCTTGGTACCCGTTGGGTGCCGGAGAAGCGCTGAAAAAAGAAAAAATAAAGGCAATCTCGAAAAAAACCCAGGCAAGCCCTGCCCAGGTCTGCCTCGCCTGGCTGCTCGCCAGGTCCCCGGTCATGCTGCCGATCCCGGGCACGGCGTCGATCGCGCACCTGCAGGAGAACGTCGCCGCGGCGAAGCTCGCGCTCTCGCCGCAGGACCTCGCCGCGCTCGCCTAGCGGCGGCCGGCGGGCGGGAGCTTGGGCGGCTTGGCGGGCTTCGCCGGCCCCCAGAGGCGGCTGTAGTAGGTGTCGGCGAGATTGAGCGCCGCGACCGGGTTGTGGCCGAGCACGCGGTCCTTCGCGACGAGCACCGTGGTGAGCCCTTTCGCGTGCCTGAAGAACAGGCTGTCATGGCCCACGCACAGCCCCAGGACGACGTTCAGCTCGCAGCCGTGCTCGTTCAGCAATTGCGCCTGCGCGATCGGGTTGCACAGCGCCTCGAACCGGCCCGGGCGCACTTTTTCGGCATCCGCGAGCCCGAGCTCCTCCTTCGGGATGCCGCCGTTCTTGCACGCGACCGACACCACCTCGAAGCCGTGGCTCTCGAGGATGCCGCCGAGCACGTAGGCGTGGTCCACGAAGCTGATGCAGCAGGCGATGCCGAGCTTGCGGTAGCCCATCTTCTTCGCGAACCGGACGATCTCCTCCACGCGCGTCCACTTGCAGTAGCCCTCGGACTCGACGCGCGCCGACTCCTGCGAGATGCGGCGCGTCTCGGGATCGCTGTACAGCTCGCGCGCGGTTTCCTGTGCCCCCGGATCCACCTTCGAGGGACAGAATCCGGGCCCGCGCACGGTCGCCTCGCCCTCGCGGCAGGCGCGCAGCTTCGGCGGGCAGTAGGCGCAGGCGGGATCTTCGTAGGTCATCGAGGAAAGCCTAAGCCCCGGCGCGCCCCGGAGCCTGATCCAGGTCAAGCCGGCGCTAGCGCGCCTCGAGCGCCGCGCGCGCGATGGCGGCGGCGTCCACGCCGAAGTGCTGGCGCAGCTTCGCGCGCGTGTCGCTGCGACCGAACCCGTCGGTGCCGAGCGAGACCATCTTCGCGCGCACCCACGGCCGGATGAGGTCGGGCAGCGCGCTCACGTAGTCGCTCGCCGCGATCACCGGCCCGGCCGCGCCCGCGAGGCACTTGCCGATCCACGCCGGGTCGCGGCGCAGCCCCGACCAGCTGGTGACGCTCCAGACGTTGGCGGCAAGGCCATGCTCGCGCTCGAGCAGCGCCGCGGCCGCCTCGCACTCGCGCAGGATCGCGCCGCTGCCGAGCAGCTGCACCTGCGCGTTCTGCGCGCCGCGCAGCAGGTACATGCCGCGCAGGATGCCTTCCTCCGCCCCCGGCGGCATCGGCGGGTGCGCGTAGTTCTCGTTCATCACCGTGAGGTAATAGAACACGTCTTCCTGCGCCTTCAGCATGCGGCGCACGCCGTCCTGCACGATCACCGCGAGCTCGTAGTCGTAGCACGGATCGTAGGCGCGGCAGCCCGGAACGGTCGCCGCCAGGAGCTGGCTCGAGCCGTCCTGGTGCTGCAGCCCCTCGCCCGCGAGCGTGGTGCGCCCGGCGGTCGCGCCGAGCAAAAAGCCGCGCGAGCGCGAGTCGGCCGCCGCCCAGATCAGGTCGCCGATCCTCTGAAAGCCGAAGCAGGAGTAGAAGATGTAGAACGGCAGCATCGGCAGGCCGTGGCAGCTGTAGGCGGTCGCCGCCGCGATCCACGAGCACATCGCCGCCGCCTCGTTGATGCCCTCCTCGAGGATCTGGCCGTCGCGCGCCTCCTTGTAGTAGAGCAGCTCGTCGTGGTCCTCGGGGTCGTAGAGCTGGCCGACCGACGAGTAAATGCCGACCTGGCGGAACAGCGACTGCATGCCGAAGGTGCGCGCCTCGTCGGCGACGATCGGCACCACGCGAGCGCCGATCGCCGGGTCGCGCAGCAGCTGCGTGAGGAGGTGCACGAACGCCATCGTGGTCGAGTGCTCGCGCGCCGAAGCCTTGAGCGAGAGCGCGGGCGTCTCGAGCGCGGGCGCGGCGGCCGAGCGCGCCGGCAGGTAGCCGCCGAGCGCCTGGCGGCGCGCGTGCAGGTATTTCATCTCGGCGCTGTCGGCGGCCGGGCGGTACCACTGCAGCGCGCTCACCTCGGCATCGGCGAGCGGCAGCGCGAAGCGGTCGCGGAAGGCGATGAGCGCCTCGTCCTCGAGCTTCTTCTGCTGGTGCGCGTCCATGCGCCCCTGGCCCCAGTGGCCCATGCCGTAGCCCTTCTTGGTCTGCGCGAGGATCACGGTCGGCCGCCCGCGCTGGCGCGCGGCCGCGGCGTAGGCGGCGTAGATCTTCACCGGGTCGTGGCCGCCGCGGCGCAGGCGGTCGATGTCGTCGTCCGACAGGTGCGCGACGATCGCCTGCAGCTCGGGGTACTTGTTGAAGAAGTGCTCGCGGTTGAAGCGCCCGTCGGTGGCGGCGTACTTCTGGAACTCGCCGTCCACCGTCTCGTGCAGGCGCTTGAGGATCACGCCCTCGCGGTCGCGCGCGAACAGCGGGTCCCAGTCCGAGCCCCACAGCACCTTGAGGACGTTCCAGCCGGCGCCGGCGAACAGGCCCTCGAGCTCCTGGATCACCGAGCCGTTGCCGCGCACCGGGCCGTCCAGGCGCTGCAGGTTGCAGTTGACGACGAAGATCAGGTTGTCGAGCGCCTCGCGCGCCGCGAGCGACAGTCCCGCGAGCGACTCGGGCTCGTCCATCTCGCCGTCGCCCACGAAGCACCAGACCTTGCGCCCGGCGGTGTCGAGCAGGCCGCGGTCGGCGAGGTAGCGCATGAAGCGCGCCTGCATGATCGCCTGGATCGGCCCCAGTCCCATCGAGCCGGTGGGGAACTGCCAGAAGTCCGGCATCAGCCACGGGTGGCAGTACGACGAGAGGCCCCGGCCGCCCACCTCGCGCCGGAAGTTCTGCAGCCGCTCCTCGTCGAGCCGCCCTTCGAGGAAGGCGCGCGCATAGACCCCCGGCGAGGCGTGCGGCTGGAAGAAGACCAGGTCCCCGGACTGCCCGGCGCGGAAGAAATGGTTGAAGCCGACCTCGAACAGGTCGGCGATCGAGGCGTAGGTGGCGATGTGGCC
>JBFLYF010000120.1:0-9072 GCA_040756795.1 Pseudomonadota bacterium | reverse complement strand
GGAGATCGGGCTCCGTCCCCGAATTTCCGCGATCAGGGGCGCAGCGTCAGCCCCTCGCGCGCGAGCAGCGTGCCGGGAAGCTCCGCTTCGGCCTCGCGCGACACGCCGTCGAGCATGTCGTCGTCGTGCTCCGGGTCGTGGTGGAAGAGCACGAGCCTTTTCACCGCGGCGGCCTTGGCGAGGCGCACCGCCTCCTGCCAGGTCGAATGTCCCCAGCCGACGTAGGCGCGCCCGTACTCCTCGTCCGTGAACATGCTGTCGTAGATGACGAGATCGGCGCCGGCGATCAGGCCGAGAACGTTGCGGTCGGGCGTGCCGGGCACGTGCTCGGTATCGGTGACGTAGCAGAGCGACCGGCCGCCGTACTCGATGCGGTACCCGGTCGCGCCGTCGGGGTGGTTGAGCGGCGCGGTACGCACATTGACCCCGGGGGCGAGCGCGAGCGTCTCTCCGGCCCTGAAGTCGCGGTATTCCATCCGGGCGCGGAACACCTCGGGGGGCACCGGGAACAGCGGCGCGACCATGAACTCGCGCAGCACGCGCGCGAGCGTCAATTCGCCGCCGAGGTGCCCGGCCCAGAGGCGAAAGCCGTTCTGCGGCTGGAAGAACGGCTTGAAGAAGGGCAGCCCGCAGACATGGTCGAAATGCGTGTGGGTGAGGAGCAGGTCCGCCTCGAGCGGCGCCTCCTGCACCAGCCGCAGGCCCAGGCCGCGCAGCCCCGTGCCCGCGTCGAGCAGGATGAGGCGCTCGCCGCAGCGCACCTCGATCGAGGAGGTGTTGCCGCCATAGCGCGCCGTGGCCGGCCCGGGCGCGGCGATGCTGCCGCGCACGCCCCAGAAACGGACGAGGAAGTCTGACCCCTGCATGACGGGCGATACTGTGGCACGAACCCGCGCGGCTTGCACTATCATCCGGCCGCATGGAACGGTCGCTGTTCGGCTTCATCGTCCGCTACTCCAAGCGCGAGCAGCTGCTCATCGTGCCGCTGGTGGTCGCCTCGATGCTGATCTATTTCGCGACGCTGGACCTGCCCAAGGCGATCATCAACGAGGCGATCCAGGGCCGGCGCTTCCCCACGCCGGACACGGCGGTGGCGTTCCTCAAGATCCACCTCACGCTGCCCGCGCTGCTGGGCGGCGGGACGCTGCGCCTGTTCGACGGCTTCCCGCTGCACCAGCTGCCGTACCTGTTCGCGCTCACCTTCGCGTTCCTCGCGCTGATCGTGGTGAACGGCGCCCTGAAATTCCAGATCAACACCATGAAGGGCTGGATGGGCGAGCGGATGCTCAGGCGCCTGCGCTATGCGCTCTTCGACCACATCCTGCGCTTTCCGCTCTCGCGCTTCCGGCGCGTCAAGTCGGCCGAGCTCGCCACCATGATCAAGGACGAGGTCGAGCCGCTCGGCGGCTTCGTCGGCGAGTCGATGATCACGCCGCTGTTCCTCGCCGGCGAGGCGCTGACGGCGATGTTCTTCATCATGTACCAGCACGTCTACCTCGGGCTGATCGCGCTCGGCGTGGTCGCGACGCAGGCGCTGATCGTGCCGCGGCTGCGGCGCACGCTGCTCAGGCTCGCCAAGGAGCGCCAGCTCTCGGCGCGCCAGCTCGCCGGCCGCATCGCGGAGGTCGCCGACGGCGCGGTGGAGGTGCACGCGCACGACACCTCCAACTACGAGCGCGCCGAGATCTCCTCGCGGCTGGGGCGCATCTTCCGCATCCGCTTCGAGTTCTACCAGCGCAAGTTCCTGATCAAGTTCCTGAACAATTTCCTGTCGCAGGTCGCGCCGTTCCTGTTCTACTCGGTCGGCGGCTACCTGGTGATCGTCGGGCGGCTCGATATCGGGACGCTGGTCGCGGTGATCGCCGCCTACAAGGACCTGCCGAGCCCGATCAAGGAGCTGATCGACTGGGACCAGCAGCGCATGGACGTGCAGATCAAGTACACCCAGGTGATCGAGCAGTTCACCGTCGAGGACCTGGCGCCGCCCGAGCTCCAGGCGCCGGCCGCCGCCGCGCCGCTGCCGGAGTCCGGTCGCGTGCGCGCCTCGAACCTCTCGCTCGCAGGGGAGGCCGGGACGAAGCTGGTCGACGGCGTCTCGTTCGAGGTCGGCCTCGACCAGCACGTCGCGATCCTCGGCTCGCACGCCGCCGGCGCCGCCGAGCTCACGCAAATGCTGTCGCGGCTGGTGGCGCCGAGCAGCGGCTCGCTGGAGGTCGGCGGCGTCGACATCCTCAAGGCGCCCGAGGCGGTGACCGGGCGGGCGATCGCCTACGTCGGCCCTTCGGCGTACCTGTTCCCCGTGAGCGTGCGCGAGAACCTGCTCTACGGCCTGAAGCACTATCCCCTGCGCGAGGCGAGCTACGACGGCGCCGACCTGAAGGAGCGCGAGTTCCAGCTCAGCGAAGCGCGCCGCACCGGCAGCACGCTGCTCGACTACTCGGCCGACTGGATCGACTATGGCGCGGCGGGCGCCTCGGGGCCGGAGGAGCTGGAAGCGTGCATGGTCCAGGTGCTGCGCACGGTGGAGCTCGAGGAGACCATCTTCGAGCTCGGGTTGCGCAGCGCGGTCGACGCCGCGCGCCACGCGGGGCTGGCCGAGAGCGTGCTGCGCGCGCGCGCGGCGATGCGCGCGCGCCTGGCGGCGCCGGAGATGCAGGAGCTGGTCGAGCAGTTCGACGCGGCGCGCTACAACCGCAACGCCACGCTCGCCGAGAACCTGCTGTTCGGCACCCCGGTCGGCAAGACCTTCGACATCGAGAACCTGACGCACAACGAGTACCTGCGCCGCGTGCTCGACGAGACCGGGCTCACCGGCGACCTGCTCAGGACCGGGCACAAGCTCGCCGAGACCATGGTGGAGCTGTTCAGCGGCCTGCCGCCGGGGCACGAGTTCTTCGAGCGCTTCAGCTTCATCCGCCAGGACGACCTGCCCGAGGTGAAGGCGGTGCTGGGGCGGGCGGCCGACGCGGGGCTGGAGGGCATCGAGCAGGGCGACCGCGAGCTCCTGCTCGCGCTGCCGTTCAAGATGATCTCGGCGCGGCACCGCCTGGGCCTGATCGACGAGCCGTTCGAGGCGCGCATCCTCGAGGCGCGGCGCCACTTCGCCGCGAACCTGCCGGCCGGGATGCGCGGCGCGGTGCAGTTCTTCGACGCCGAGCGCTACAATGCCGCCGCGACGCTGCAGGACAACATCCTGTTCGGCAAGATCGCGACCGGGCAGGCGCAGGCCGGCGCGCGCATCGGCGCGATGCTGCGCGAGGTGCTCGAGGAGCTGCGGCTGCGCCCGCAGATCGTCTCGATCGGCCTGGGCTACAACGTCGGCATCGGCGGGGCGCGCCTGTCCTCGGCCGACCGCCAGAAGCTCGCCATCGCGCGCGCGCTGCTCAGGCGCCCGGCGGTGCTGATCCTCGACCAGGCGGCGGCCAACCTCGACGCCGGCTCGCAGAACCGGATCGTCGCGAGCGTGCTCGAGGCGCGCAAGGGGCGGTGCGTCTTCTGGGCGCTGCAGAGAAACGACCTCGCGGAGCGCTTCGGCCACACACTGGTGCTCGAGCGCGGGCGCCTGGCCGAGCAGGGCCGGTTCGAGGACCTGAAAGGGCGTGGCGGCGCGCTGCAAAGGATGCTGAGCGCCGGATAGCCATCGGAGAGGAACACCACCATGAGCCTAGAGCAGGAATTCGAGCTGATCCGGCGGGTGCCGATCTTCAGCACCACCGACCCCGCGATGCAGAAGCTGTTGTGCTTCTCCAGCGACCGCCTCACGTACGCCGAGGGCCAGGTCATGTTCCGCGCCGGGGACCCGCCCGACAGCGCCTACATCGTCATGGAAGGCGAGGTCGACATCACGGTGCCGACGCCCAAGGGGCCGCTGCTGGTGAACACCCTGGGCCGCAACGACGTCATCGGCGAGATCGGCATCTTCGGCGACGTGCCGCGCACCGCCACCGCGCAGGCGCGCACGCGCGTGGAGGTGCTGCGCATCTCGCGCGACGTGTTCGTCAACGTGATCCGCGGCAACCCGGACGCGGCGATCGCGCTGATCCGCATCCTCGCCGATCGGCTGGCCAAGACCACCGCGCAGCTGCGCCGCATGGCCGCCGAGTCGCGCTAGGGGAACCGCGCCTGGTCTCCGGACGCTACTGGATCGCGCTGCCCGCGGCGCTCGCCGCGTGCGCGAGCCTCGGCCCGCCGGAACCGTCACGCCCCGCCAAGCCGGAAGAACAGGTCATTTCGCCCGCGCAAGTCCCGCCGCTCGGCTACTGCCGGATCCTGTACGCCGGATTGCCGCCGGATCGGCAGCCCGCGCACATGAACTGCGGGCGCGCCCACGAGATCGCCGAGCGCAGCGGCGGCCGCGTCGTCAAGGCGATATCGAAGATGTCGTTCCGGAACGGCCGCGTCCTGAGCATGGACTATGGCCCGAGGCGCCCGGCCACGCCGGAGCCGGACCCGAAGCGGCGGTAGGCTTCAGGGCAGGGCGAAGATCTCTACGGGCTGCGCCACCCCGCGCAGCGCGAAGCGGCCGAGGCTGGCGCAGGGCTCGCCTAGGGCCGCCGCCACCGCCCCCGAGAGGACGACGTCGCGCCCGGTTTCCTTGCACAGCGCCTCGATGCGCGCCGCCTCGTTCGCCGCCGCGCCGATCACCGAGAATTCGAGCCGGCTCGGCGTGCCGATGTTGCCGTACAGCACGCGGCCGAGGTGCAGGCCCACGCCGCAGGCGAACGGCGGCAGACCTGCGGCCTGGCGGCGCGAATTCGCGGCCACCGTGCGCGCGCGCACCGTGCGGGCGGCGGCCACCGCGCACTCGCAGGCCTCGCGCGCGGTGGCGCTGGCGGTGGGGAATACCGCGAGCGAGGCATCGCCGATGAAGCGCAGCACCTCGCCGCCGTGCTCGAGCACCGCCCCGGCGGTCGACTCGAAGTAGTCGTTCAGCAGCTCGAGGAAGCGCCGCTCGCCGAGCGAGCGCGCGAGCGGCGTCGAGTCGCGCAGGTCGGAGAACCAGATCACGGCGTCGAGCTCCTCGCCGTCGCCACGCTTGATCTGGCCGTCGAGCACGCGCGAGCCCGAGATGCGCCCGAGGTAGGTCTCGAGCAGCGTGCGCGCCAGGTCGCGGCTGTTGAAATTTTCCATGACCAGGGCGAACGGGTGCAGCAGGCGCTGGATTTCCTCGATGTCGTGATCGCTGAACCCGCCCGCGCGGCGCGTCGTCAGGCTCACCGAATTGCGCACGCCGCCGCTGAACAGCACCTCGGCCATCACATAGTCGGTCATGCTCTGGTCGCGCAGTTCGCGCAGCACCGGGAAGTCGAGCGCGCAGCCGCGCTCCTCGAGCCGGCGCCGGATCACGCGCTCGCCCGCGGCGATGCGCGCCGCCGGGCTGTTGCGGTACATCTCGGTGTTCTGGAAGCCGTGCTCGCCGTGGTTCAGCGTGACCTTCTCGCCGTCCCAGAACAGCGCCACGCCGTAGTACTGCGGGTGCAGGGTCCAGAAGAAGAACGCGACGCGGTCGATCGGCATGCCGGCGGCACGCACGCGCTCGCAGATCCCGCCCACCACCGCCTCGCGCGTCGGCAGGTGCCGGCCCTTGTGCATCAGCCAGTCGATGACCGGCGCGATCGACCAGCTCAATGCAGGACTCTCGGCACCGACAGCGTGAACTCCGGGATCGGCGCTTCGAAGCGCGTGCCGTCCTCGGCGAGCATCTGGTAGCTGCCGCGCATCGTGCCCACGGGCGTGGCGATCGCGGTGCCGCTCGAGTACTCGTGGCTCTCGCCGGGGCGCAGCACGGGCTGGGCGCCCACCACGCCGAGGCCGCGCACCTCCTGCACCAGGCCCTGCGAGTCGGTGATGATCCAGTGCCGGCTGATCAGCTGCGCGGTGGCCTCCCCCGCGTTGCGGATGTGGATGGTGTAGGCGAAGACGTAGCGGCCCGCCTTCTCGTCGGACTGCTCGGGCAGGTACTTCGCCTGCGCGCTCACCGCGATCGCGTAGCGCTTCTGCGCGGCCATGCGCGCATTGTAGACGCACGCGATAGAATTCCCGGATGCCGCAGCGCATCGCACCCTCGATCCTGTCGGCCGACTTCGCGCGCCTCGGCGAGGAGGTGGGCGCGGTCGAGTCGGCCGGCGCGGACCTGCTGCACTTCGACGTCATGGACAACCATTACGTGCCGAACCTCTCGATCGGCCCGCTGGTGTGCGCCTCGCTGCGGCCGCGCACGCGCCTGGCGATCGACGTGCACCTCATGGTGAAGCCGGTCGACCGCATCATCCCTGAGTTCGCCAAGGCGGGCGCCGACATCATCAGCTTCCACCCCGAAGCCTCCGAGCACGTCGACCGCACGCTCGCGCTGATCAAGGAATGCGGCTGCAAGGCGGGGCTCGCGCTGAATCCGGCGACGCCGCTTTCGCACCTCGATCACACGCTGGAGAAGCTCGACCTGGTGCTCGTCATGTCGGTCAACCCGGGCTTCGGCGGGCAGGCGTTCATCGCCTCGGTGCTGCCCAAGATCACCGAGGTGCGCCGCAGGATAAAGGCCCTGGGGCGCGAGGTGTGGCTGGAAGTCGACGGCGGGGTCAAGGCCGACAACATCGCCGCGGTCGCCGCGGCGGGCGCCGACACGTTCGTCGCCGGCTCGGCGATCTTCGGCTCGAAAGACTACGCCGCGACCATCCGCGACATGCGCGCCAGGCTCGCTGTGATATAGTCGCCGGGCCGTGCGCGATTCCTATAACGCCCTCGATTTCGCCTCCTGGCACAGCTGGCGCCGCTGGCGCAGCTGATTCCCGTTTTGCCGCGGGGGATTCTTCCCCGCACCCCGCAGGTCCCCAGGCAACACCAGGCTTTTCGCAGGAGCGTTTCATGACTGAGCTCGATTTCGAGCGGCTCGCCAAGCAGGGCTACACGCGCGTCCCTGTGATCGCGCAGGCGCGCGCCGACCTCTACACGCCGCTCGCGGTGTATCTGAAGCTCGCGCACGGACCCTTCACCTACCTGCTCGAGTCGGTGGTCGGCGGCGAGCGCTTCGGCCGCTACTCGTTCATCGGGCTCGCCTGCGCCGAGCGCATCGAGGCGCGCGGCCAGCGCGTGCGGCGGCTGCTGCGCGATGCGCGCGGCGCCGACGTCTGCATCGAGCAGGCCGAGACCGATCCGCTCGAGTTCGTGCGCGCCTATCTCGCGCGCCAGCGCGTGGCGCCGGTCCCGGCGGCGCTGCGCTTCGGCGGCGGACTGGTGGGCTACTTCGGCTACGAGCTGGTGCGCAGCATCGAGCCGAGCGCGCTCAAAGCGGGCAAGCCCGATCCGCTCGGCACGCCCGACCTGCTGCTGCTCGTCTCCGACGAGGTCGCGGTGGTCGACAACGTGCTCGGCAAGCTCTACCTCGTCGCCTACGCCGACCCGCGCGAGCCCGCGGCACTGGGCGCTGCGCGCGGGCGCCTCGAGCTGCTGCGTAAACGGCTTGCCGCACCGATCGCCGAGGAATTTGCCTTGGAAACTTTCGAGAAAACCAGGAGCGACGAAGAACTGAGCTGCACCTTCACGGAAACGCAGTTCCTCGACGCGGTGAAGCGCTGCAAGGACTACGTCTTCGCCGGCGACTGCATGCAGGTGCAGGTGTCGCAGCGCACCTCGCGCCCGTTCGCGGCGCCGCCGCTCGAGCTCTACCGCGCGCTGCGCGGCGTCAATCCCTCGCCCTACATGTACTACTTCGATTTCGGCGACCACCACGTGGTCGGGGCCTCGCCCGAGATCATGGTGCGGCTCTCCGGGGGAGAGGTCACGCTGCGCCCGATCGCGGGGACGCGGCCGCGCGGCGCGACCCCCGAGGCCGACGCGCGCATCGCCGCGGAGCTGCTCGCCGATCCCAAGGAGCGCGCCGAGCACGTGATGCTCATCGACCTCGGCAGGAACGACGTGGGGCGCGTGGCGCAGGTCGGCACGGTGCGCGTCACCGAGCGGATGGTGATCGAGCGCTATTCGCACGTCATGCACATCGTCTCCAACGTCGAGGGGCGCCTTGCGCCCGGGCGCGACGCGATCGACGTCTTTCGCGCGAGCTTTCCCGCGGGCACGGTGACCGGCGCGCCCAAGGTGCGCGCGATGCAGATCATCGACGAGCTGGAGCCCGTCAAGCGCGGCATCTACAGCGGCGCGGTCGGCTACCTCGGGTTCAACGGCGACATGGACGTCGCCATCGCGATCCGCACCGCGGTGCTCAAGGACGGCCTGCTGCACGCGCAGGCCGCCGCCGGCATCGTCGCCGACTCCGATCCGCGCTCCGAGTGGCAGGAGACCCAGCACAAGACGCGCGCCATCCTGCGCGCGGCGGAGGTCGCATGATCGTCGTCATCGACAACTACGACTCGTTCACCTGGAACCTCGTCCAGTACTTGGGGGAGTTGGGGGCCGAGGTCGAGGTCTTCCGGAACGATGAGATTTCCATCGAGGAAGTCGAAAGGCGAAATCCAAGCCACGTGGTTCTTTCGCCCGGCCCCTGCACGCCGAACGAGGCCGGGATCTCGCTCGGGCTGATCGCGCGGCTCGCGGGCCGCGTGCCGATCCTCGGCGTGTGCCTCGGGCACCAGGCGATCGGCCAGGCGTTCGGCGGCCGCGTGGTGCGCGCGCAGCGTGTCATGCACGGCAAGAACTCGACCATCCGGCACGACGGCAAGGGCGTGTTCGCCGGGATCGCCCAGGCCTTCAGCGCCACGCGCTACCACTCGCTCGTGGTCGAGCGCGCGTCGCTCCCGGCCTGCCTCGAGGTTTCGGCGAGCGCGGAGGACGGCGAGATCATGGGCCTGCGCCACCGTTCGCTGCCGGTCGAAGGCGTACAGTTCCATCCCGAGGCGCTGCTCACCGAGCACGGGCACGCGATGCTGAAGAACTTTCTGCAGGGGGAAAGGCAATGAAGATCGGAATCGCAGAAGCGATCCAGCGCACCGTCGAGCACCGCGAGGTGTTCCACGACGAGATGCTGCACGTCATGCGCCAGATCATGCGCGGGGAGCTGACGCCGGCGCAGATCGCCGGCTTCATCATCGGCCTGCGGGTGAAGAAGGAGACCGTGGGCGAGAT